>QZKQ01000106.1 GCA_003599535.1 Candidatus Zixiibacteriota bacterium
ATCTGATCACGCTGCGCGGCCGGCGGCCCCAGAGCAGACCGGTTTCGGTGGCCCAGGTGTCGGCGTTGGCCGCGGCCAGGGCGCCCAGGTAGACGGGGAACAGTCCGCCGCCCCCGGTATAATCGAGGATGACCGCCAGTCCGGCCACCCCGCCGTTGGCCAGCACCTGCGCGGCGTCGCGGCGGGATCCCTTGGCTTCTTCATCGGCGCGGCCCCGGGCGGCCTGGCGCGCTTTCGACAGCAGTGAAGAGCTGACGAAGAAAGCCAGCAGCGGCCAGACCCAGGCCCAACCGCCCAGCCCTAAAACCACCGCGCCCAGAAGGGCCGCGGCCCAAGCTCCGGAGCGGGAGAGGAATTTCAGATGATACGCGGCGAAGGCAATGGCCGCAGCCGCCATCACGGCGAAAATCAGGTTCGTGTCCACATAGTACGAAATGGGAAGGCGAAAAGCAACGGAATTTGCAGCTATAAGCGATAAGTGTAGGGGCAAAGCGTCGGCCCATGCTAAAACCGCGTAAATCGCTTCTCCACCGAATCTGACCTAATCACCACCCCTGTCTGCCCTCGCCGATGCTTTGCCCTGGGTCGGGTGCGGTCCTTATATCCGGGCAAAGCCTCTGCCGGACGTGTTGAATTCTGCTGCTTTCGGTCGAAGAGAGTGGTCCGGTGTAGGTCTGAGGTCTCTTCGCGGCGGACGCTTTGCCCCTACCCTCACTTTTCGCTTGTTTTCCAGCACTAATAATTGTATTTTATCAATATGAAGCTCAGCGAAGACACCCCCCTGGTGCTGTCGGCGTCGCGGACCAAGGACATGGTGCGGCGGTCGCCGGAGGCGCTGGCGAAGATTCTTTTGGGAAAAGCGCCCTGCAACTGGGGGCCGCACGGGCCGTCCGGAAGGGTGGACCCGGCGGGGCTGCATGCGGTGGTCCTGTGGACCAAGGACCCCCGGAACCTGCTGCGCCACGAGGCCCTGCGCTCCGCCCTGGCCGAACTGCGGGAACGTTATGGCGTCCTGCTCTCCCTGGAAGTGACGGCCACGGGCCTGGGCGGCAGCTTCGTCGAACCGGGTCTTCCGCCGTGGCGCGAGGCAGCCGGCGCGGTCCGGGAGACGATCGCGGCGGGCCTGACCGTGCCGGAGGCGGTCATATACCGCTACGATCCCTTCCTGGCGCTGCGCACGCCCGGCGGGCGGGTCGTCACCAACGCACGGATGGAGGTCTTCGCTCCGGTCTGCAGCGCTTTCCTGGACCTGGGGGTGAAGCGCGTCGTGGCCAGCCGGGGGGATGCGGTGCGTTACCCCAGGGTCGCCGACCGGGTGCGGGGCCTGGGGCTGGAATGGATAGCCCTCGCAGACGAGGCCGCCCTGGAACTGGGCCGGGAGATGGCCGCCTTCTGCCGGGCCCGGGAAGCGGACTTCCACTTCTGCTGCGACCCGCCCGACCCCGGGCTGTCCACCAACTGGGGCTGCATAGACGGGAAATGGCTGAATGAGATCAAGCGAAGCCTGTCCGGCACCCGAATGGATTCGATGTCACCGCCAAAGATCACTCCGGGATCACCCGGCACCCGAATGAATTCGATGTCACCGCCAAAGATCACTCCGGGATCACCCGGCACCCGAATGAATTCGGGTGCTCTCCTTCAACCTCAAGTCGCTGAAGCGACTGAGGTGCTCCACAACCGCATCGGCAAACAGCGCCCGGCGTGCCGCTGCACCTACAGCCGGGACGCTGGTTATTCGCCGGGGTCGGCGGGGTGTTACAGCGGCGGTTTCGGCTGCCTGTACTGTTACGCGCAGGGGAAGGCGTCTCCTCCCCACCCCGAGCGTATTCGCGAGGAGATTGCGGCGTATGACAGAGACCCGGCCGGGTATGCCAAAGAGCGAGGGTTGGTGGAGGGGATAGCTCCCGCCCAGGAATGAAGTCCCGCGCTCTTCCTCCCCAGGAATAAATTCCTGGGCTACTGTCATGCTACCCACTGAAGTGGGTGCTCTGGTTTTAGCCCCATTGATGGGGCTTTCACAGGTTAGCCGTAGCCCGGTCATTGATGGCCGGGCGAGGTGTATTCCCGCCACGGGCGGGGGCCCTTAAGGGCTTATGCGTCGCCCCGAAGGGGCAAGCTAAGCCCCGCCCCTACGCGACGTTTCCCTAATCCCCAACTCCAACCCCCAACATCTAACCCCCATTATTCTTTGCATGCTCTGCGTCTTTGCGGTGAATTTTATCCCTTTGGCAGCCCCGCCGCTCCCGCCGCCCGCAGCTCCGCTTCCATGATCCGGTCCAATTCCCGAATGACGGCTTCGTCCAGCCAGGGCTCTTCCGGCGCCGCCAGGAGGCGTTCGACCTCCTGCTGAGCCCGCTGGGCAGCCGTGGGCAGGTCGGCCAGGTTATCCGCGCCGCGGGCCCGGCGGTCCAGCGCCTTGCCCGGGACCAGGATCTCCTCGCGGTACCACTTCAAGGTGTGGGGGTGGGTCAGGAGGTGGCCACCGGCGGGCAGTTCCGCCAGCAGATCCAGGGCCATGACCTCGTCGCGCCGTTCCACGCCCCGCAGCATGCGGTAGGCCATGGCGCAGGCCTCGTGATCCAGCACCAGCTTCTCCAGGCTCTGGCAGTTTTCGAAGTCCAGCATGCCCGCTCCGGATACCACGTTGATTCCCGCCAGCGCCGCCAGGATGATCCCCAGGCCCGATTCCAGCCCCGCCTGGTAATCCACCTGCTTGGCGTCGGACAGCCCCATGTAGGCGTGGGTGGGCAGATCCAGAAATCGGCCCACCGCGGCGTAGGAGGCGTCAATCATCATGGTTTCGATAGCTCCCATGGGGGTGGTGCCGAAGCGCAGATCCATGGCGGAGGGCGATCCACCCCAGATCACCGGGGCGCCGGGCTGGGCGGCCTGGGCCAGGACCACGCCGGCCAGGGTTTCGGCGGCGTGCTGCACCAGGGCTCCGGCCAGGGTGATGGGCGCGGTGGACCCGGTCAGGGGCATGGAGACGAATTCGCTGGGGAGGCCCGCCCGGGCGGCGTCCATGACCGACTGCGAGGTCAGGTCCGACCACATCAGCGGGGGCGAAGGGCAGGCGTCGAAGATGGCCGGCGGAAACTGCGCCAGGGCACCGGCGCCGCCCCGGACCGTTTCCAGCATCTCGCGCATGACGGCGAAGCTTTCCTTGCGGAAGGTGCCGGTGACCACGGGCTTGCGGCCGTAGCGCAGGGCCAGGTAGAGACGGTAGGAATCGCTGCAGGGGCCGGGCACGTCGCCGCTGACCAGGGCGGTGGATTGCAGGTGGTAGTGCGGCAGGCGGTCCACCAGGCGGACGTAGCGGCGCAGGTCGGCGGTGGCGGGCCGGCGGATGACGCCTGCGGCCGGATCGTGCAGAAACAGGGCGGCCGATCCGGGATCGAAGTGGGTACGCCCGGGCGCCAGGGTGACTTCGGTTTCGCCGCGGAGATCCTTCAGGCGAATCTGGTTGGGAGCCAGCTCCAGGAGCTCTTCGACCATGGCAATGGGCAGGGTGAGCTTGCCGGTGCCCTTGTCGGGATCGACCGGTCCGGCGGGCCGGCCTCCGTGGGCGGTCAACAGATCGTAGGCTTCGCGGTTTTCCACGAAGAGGCCCACCCGGGCAAGGACGTCGAAGGCTTCGCCGATGATGTCCTCGACCAGGGCGCGGGGGATGATTTCGAACTTGGGATGGCGGGAAGGCATGATTCAGCCACAGATTAACACAGAGGGATACAGATTATTGGGATATAATATCACGTTTTGTTGCCGCCAGAATTGAAGCGTAGCGATTTCTGGCGGCGATCTTTCCTCGGCTTATCTTTGATTGAAACTACCGATGAACGCAGATGGCCACAGTAAATTATTGCAGCATCTCGCGCAGCCGGCGGAGGTACTCCGCGTCGGTGCCGCAACAGCCGCCCACGGCCCGGACCCCCAGGGGGATCATCGCAGCCACCAGGCGGCAGAATTCGTCCGGCGGCTGGGGATAGACGATCCCGGCGGGAGTCACCACCGGGGACCCGGCATTGGGTTGCAGCAGCAGGGGTAAATTCAGATGGGCGGTCAGATGGCGGGCCAGGTCGAGCATGCCGGCGGCTTCCAGGGTGCAGTTGGCGCCGACCAGGAAGCAGCCGGCCTGGAACAGCGCCGTCAGGGCTTCGGCGGCGGGGTCGCCCATGACGGTGAAGAAGCCGCGCGGAGTGCGGTTGAAGGTCAGCGTGGCGGCCACGGGGATCTGCGGCGCGACCCGGCGGCAGGCGCGGACGTTGGCCAGCGCCTCCTGGAGGTCGTAGTGGGTCTCCAGCAGGAAGAAATCCACCCCGGCGCGGGCCAGGACCGCGGCCTGCTCGGCGAAGACGTCATCGGCCGCCGCGGGCGTCAGAGGGCCCAGCGGCTGAAAGAATTCCCCCGTCGGACCCATGTCGCCGCCCACCCAGGCGTCATCTCCGGCGGCGCGGCGGGCCAGGTCCACGGCGCGCAGGTTGATCTCTTCCAGGCGCTCTTCCAGCCCGGCTTTTCTCAGGCGCAGCCGGTTGGCGCCGAAGGTGACAGAGGCCAGCACTTCCGACCCGGCCGCGGCGTATTCGCGGTGCACTTGTTCGATGACCTCGGGGCGATCCAGTACCCAGGCTTCCGGCGGGCGGCCAGCTTCGAGCCCCAGGGCGATCAACCGCGACCCCAGGGCGCCGTCGAACAGCAGCGGCGGTCCGGAAGCCAGGCGCTCGGTAACCGGCCCGGGCATGTTACTTCTCCACCAGCTTCAGAGCCAGGTCCACGGCCCGGGCGGCGTCGGGGGCGTAGCCGTCGGCGCCGATATCCCTGGCCCATTGGGTCGTCACCGGAGCTCCCCCCACCAGCACCTTGACGCGGTCCCGCAACCCCTCCTGGGCCAGGCGGTCAAGCAGCATTTTCTGCTGAATCATGGTGGTGGTCAGCAGCGCCGACAGGGCCAGCAGGTCGGGATTGACGGCGCGAATCTGCTCGATGAAGCGGTCGGCGGAAACGTCGCCGCCCAGGTCCACCACGGTGAAGCCATGGGCCTGCAGCAGGGCGCACACCAGGCTCTTGCCGATTTCATGAATGTCCCCCTGCACCGTGCCGGCCACCACCGTGCCGCGGGACAACGTCGGGCCGGCCTGGCCCGGCGGAAAAATTACTTCCAGCGCCGCCCTCATGGCCTGCGACGCCATCAGCAGTTGCGGCAGGAAGAAATCGCCCAGCTCGAACCGGTCGCCGGCTTCGCGGATGGCGGCGATGAAGGGATCGAGCGCCTCCAGGGGGGAGAGGCCGGCGTCCAGCCGGACGCGAGCCAGGGCGGCCGCGCCGGAAGCGTCGCCGTCCAGAACGGCCTGGCGGATATTTTCATTGGGATTCACGGGCACTCCGGGGAAAGTTGGCCACAGATCTCACAGATGAACACGGATATTAAAATACAGGAGGCAGGAGCCAGGATAGAATCCAGAAGCCAGAAGAGATCATCCCGCCATGAAATGGTCCCTAGCGGGCCATGACACTGACCGGCTGGAATGCCAATCCCACCGGCAGCGATGCCGGCGCTGCTAATCCCCAACTCCAAACCCCTGATCCCTTCGTTGCGCCCTTTGCGCGATTTTTTTGCGTCTTCACATCATTGCCAGAAACAATTTTCTGCGTTCCTGGCGTCTTTGCGGTGAGCGGTTTTTCCAGCTTCACCCTTCTACTTCTGGCACCGGGGGCAGTAGAAAGCGCTTCTTCCGCCCAGCACGATCCGTTTAACGGGTGTGCCGCAGACCCGGCAGGGCTGTCCTTCGCGGCCGTAGACGTTCAGTTGCAGCGCGAATTCGCCCGGGCGGCCGTCCACCCGGCGGTAGTCGTCAAAGGTCGTGCCGCTGGCGCGGATGGCCTCCCGCAACACCTCCTGAATCGCCGGCGCCAGCCGCCGCAACGACGCGGGACCCACGCGGGAGGCGCGCCGCTGCGGCCGGATCCCGGCGCGAAACAGCGCTTCCGAAGCGTAAATATTGCCCACACCGGCAATCAGCGACTGATCCAGCAGCAGCGGATGAATGGCGCGGACCCGGCGGGCTGCCCCCCCGCGGCTGCGCACCAACGCCAGCAGCGTATCCGGCCCGAAACCGGGGTCCAGCGGTTCGGCGCCCAGGAGGCGCAGCACCGGAATGTCCGCCCCGGGCGGATAAAGCGCCAGTCTCCCCAGGCGGCGGGCGTCCACGTGATCCAGGCGCAGGCCGCCAGTGAAATGGTACACGCTGCACAGGTGGGCGGGCTGGGAGTCACCCTCGCAGGCCACGGCAAAGGCGCCGGTCATCCCCAGGTGGGCCAGCAGGCGGCGGCCGTCGTCCAGGGTGAAAATCAGGAACTTGCCGCGCCGTTCCAGGGAAATGAACCGGCGGCCGCGAAAGAAATCCGCAAAGCTTTCCGCTCCCACCGGCGAGGCCTTCAGGAGGTCGGGGCGCAGCAGTTCGGCGCTGATCAGGGGGATATCCAGGATCCGCGGCCGCAGTTCGCGCACCACGGTTTCGACTTCGGGTAATTCGGGCATCTGCGTTAATGACAACAGGGCTGCTACATCCGACTGCCGTAACTCAGGAACACGCGGTCGTCGCGCCCGCCGTCGGGATGCCACTGGTAGCCCAGGTGGAGGCGCGCGCCGCGGCCCGAGGACAGTCCCAGGCCACCCGTCCAGTAGCGTTCCAGGGGGGATTCGCTGTAGCCGCCCTGGAGGGAGAACTTCTTCGAGGGAGCGATTTCCAGTCCGACGGCCCAACGGCCCTGCTCGGGATGTTTGAATTCATCCCAGGTGCGGCCGGAAAGCTGCGAGGCCAGGGTGACCTTGTGCCGGTAGTTCCAGGACAGCCCCAGGTTGACGCGGTAAGGAAACAGGCGGCTGTCCGGCTGGGTGACGCTCTGGAAGCCCGCCCCCAGCAGGAATCCGCTCAGGGGAAGGAAGAGTCCCACGTCCCCGGTGACGTAGTTTTTGCGGTCCTCGCCGCTCATCCGTTCGGTGATGTACTTGAAGGAGAACCCCAGGGGCAGGCCCAGGGGCGTGCGGTATATCGAAGTCAGCACTGTGACGAAGGCGTTGCCGGCGTCCGGGCCGGGCTTTTCCAGGATGCGGTAGAGCCCCATGCCGGCGCCCTGCCTGGCGCGGGCCGAGTACTTGGTGTAGGTCAGACCCCAAGTGTTGGGCCAGTCTCGGCCGGCGAACTGCAGGGTGACGTCCATGGCCAGGCCGTTCTGGAAGAACAGTCCGGCGGGATTCCAGTAGAGGGAGGCGGGCTCGGTGGGCAGGGCCGCGCCGGTTCCGCCCATGCTTTGCGCGCGCGCCCCGGCCGGTTCCAGGGCCGCCACGAGCTGCGTTTGCGCCAGAAGCATCAGGCCGAGCAGAAGAGTTGCCGTTTTCATGGCTATAGTATACACAATTTCGGGCGCAAGCGCAAGTGAATTCGGAGATTAGCGGTTACAGGGGGGAGAGTACAGTGCGGCACCGGCCGGAAGCAGAATTTCAGGGAGGGGGGGATTGGCGGTAGGTTGCGGGCTACAGCATGCGGCGAAAACAGAAACGGGTGGTCGCGAACAGCAGCATGATGAGAATCCCCTGTTTCCAGAGCACCGATCCGTCCACCGGCGGGCCGGCGCTGCCGCCCAATCCCAGCGCCATCAGTTGCATGCCCAGGGAGAATATTCCCAGAAAGCCGAAGAAGCCGGAGAGGCCTCCCAGTAGTTTCAGCAAGGAGGTAGGATAGGTGGGCCATTCCCGCACTCCGGAAATCAGCTCCAGGAAAATCACAAAAATGCTGACCAGGAGGCGGAAAGCGGCCTGGGTCACCGTCCAGAAGAGGGAGAAAAGCAAGGCGCCCAGGCAGCCGTGGCCATAGGGCGGGCCGTTCACAGGGTACCTCCTTTCCGGCGGATATTGGCGCTGTACGCTGCGACGTCCGCTTCCTGGGGCTGGTTCAGGTACACCTTCATGCGCTGTTCCGGCGTCAGGTCATCGGGACCGGGACGCGTGGGATCCACGTAGCCGCGGCGGATATTTTCCTCCAGGGCCCGCACCCGCGGCTCATCCGGGATCGCCATTTCCGTCTCGGGGAAGTTGAACCGTCCCCGTTGGCGGTTTTCGCGGGCTTCCAGCACGCTGTCCTGCAGGGAATGGCGATACTCATGCAGCACCACGTCAACGGCCTTATCGGGATCGTCCATCTGGTCCAGGTATTCTTCGCTGATCAGGATCTCCCCGGTATCATGGCGATACTCCCCCAGGATAGCCGGTCGTTGCCCATCTTGGGCAAATCGCACCTCGCGCAGGTTCACCGGATCGGCGGTTCCGTGCGCCTGGCGGCAGTGGTCCATCAATCGCTGCAGGGCGAAATGGCGGTCGAAGCGGCGTCCTGTTTCGGTCTGCCGCGCCTGATTCCAGCCTTCCTTTTGGAACAGGGGTTCTTCCTGAATGTGCCGGGCGATCTTATCCATGGCCTCCCGTTCACGGGGCGAGAAGTTGTTCCAATCCGGCGGTTCGCCCTGGGGACGCCACTCGCCGGCTCCGGCCGCGTAGCGCTGCGCCCGTCCGGCATCGGAATAGAGCTTGGCCTGTCCGGCGGCATCCAGCCTGTGTTCCCGGGCCACCCGGGCGATCTCGGCGTGGCGCAGGCGGCCGTCCATGCGCGCCTGGATCTCCCGGATGTGGTGTTGGGTGGCTTCCCGGCGCGATTCTGCGCTCCTCTCCCCGGCCTGGCGCTCCCGCGTTTCCTGCCCGGCTTCCGGGTGGATCCTGGCGGACTCGGGGGATCGCGTCTCCCTTTTCTCCATTTCCGTTACCCTCCGGCAAACATGTCTTTGAAGTACTTCCAGGGTTCCGCTCGGTTCAGTTCCGCCAGGACGCGCACCCCCAGGCAGCCGGTCAGATCCTGCGCCAGGTCCGGCATATCCACAGGCACCAGCCCGGCGGCCATCCGGCAGATGGCGTCCAGAAACGCGCGGGAACGAGTCTCCGCGGGTCCGTCGAGGGAGGCTTCCAGGATCTTCCACAGGCCCAAAGCGGCGGCGAAGGAATCCGTCTCCGCGCCCAGGCAGACATGGACGGGGCAATCGGTACAGCGGGTCATGCGGCGGCGCTGCCGGACCAGGATGTCCGTCCACTGAACGTGAAACTGGGACCACGCGGCCCGCGCCTGCGGTTCCGGGCTGACTGGATCCACCGCCCGGTCCAACTGCGCCTGCAGCGTCAGCATCGCTTCGTCATCCAATCCCAGGAAGGCGGCGCGGTCAGCCACATAGAAGCGAAAGCGCCGGGAATCGCGCGGCGGCGGCTGACCGGAGTATACGCACCTGAGCAGTTCGATGCCTTCCAAGGGGCGGGGTTCGGCGGCTTCTTCCTCCCCGTATCCCGATTCCCGGATCCGCTGGGCCCGCTCCAAGAGCGTCCTTTGCTGCTTCTCCGGCTCCATGTGGTCACGGACCGCGTCATCGCCCATGACCTCCTGGAAATCCCGCCGGCAGGGCAGGCGCACCAGGAACGCTTTGTCGCTGTCGGCTCCGTAGACTACCGCCTGACCGATGGGCAAACGCGCCAGGGTCTCCTTCTGGGCGGAGTTCAGGACCATGGCGTCGCCCACCCGCTGGTAATCCTCCCGGTCGCTCAGGCGGTGTACGACCTTGGTGCCGGTGTTCTTCAGGGTGTCGCCCACGATCCGGGCCGGCGACTGATCCACCACGATGAAGGCCTCCCCCGCGGCCCGCAGTTCCGCCAGCATATTGACGAAGTAGCGGACTGCCTGAGCCCGGGGCTGGGCGATCTCTTTGTTCTCGCTGACGCCCCCCACTTCCGGGAGCAGGCGGTGGGCTTCCTCGATCAGGGTGGCATGGCGCAGCGCTGCGGCGGCCGGCTGGCTGCGGCGCACCGCCGCCAGGTTCATCAGCAACAGACCCATCACCAGCGCAGCTTCGTCGTCGTTGGTCAATCCATTCACTTCGAACAGGACGGGGCCCTGCAGCAGCGAGTGGAGGTCCAGGCTCACGCGGGTGTTGAGCATGGCACCCTTGGAGCCCACCGTCAGGCTGTGAATACGGGTGGTGAGGGCGGCCTGGAAATCCGCGGTCAGCTCCTGGCCGTAGCGCGCCTCCCGGACGATTTCGGCCAGGACTTCGTGCAGTTCGCTCAAGGTGGGATAGGGCTTGGCCGGATCCTTCTTGCCAACGTCGCGTTCGGTGTCCCAGCCGCGCTGCTGGTACACCCGGTACAGGGCGCTTTCCAGCAGGTGGGGCATGGCGCCGTACAGGGCGAAGCTCCCCGAGATCAGCGTCTTCAGGCCGCCCAACCAGGAAGCGAGGGGGGTGCCTTCCGGCGGTTGGAAAGGATTCAGGCGCAGGGGCGAGAGGCTTTCGTCGCCCAGGGTGTAAATTTTCAGATGGCGGCCGATTTCCGGCCGGGCCAGCAGGTCCCGGTACTCGCGTTTGACCGGCTCAATGATCCAGAAGGGGATGCCGTAGGCCTGCAACTGGTGCAGCAGATGGAAACAGGTGTTGGTTTTGCCTCCGCCGGACATGCCCGTGATGAACAAATGGTGCGTCACCAGCCGTAGCGGCAGGCGCCACCGCACCCCGGTGGGCTGACCGGCCTCGATAACTTCGCCCACGTCCAGGCCGGGATCGGAGCCGGGCGCCGGCATGGAGCGGGAGGAGCCGAACCGCACCAGCGGGGTGGTCGCGTACCCGGGGCCTTCGCGGGTGGGCAACAAAAGCAACGGCGCCAGCTCATCGGAAGCGGCGAACCCGGCTGTCTCGAAGGCCGGTTCGGGGCCTTTCCCCAATTCGAGGGCCACATCCCGGCCGGGGAGCAGGCGGCTCTCCTGCAGGCTCAGGCGGGTGTAGCGCATCGGCTGCCCCTTGGCGAGGGGACCTCGCGCCAGCCCGGCCAGAGTCACACCCAGGCGGTCGCAGGCTTCCCGGCAAGGCGCCCAGACCACGCCGTACCACAGCCAGTTGCCTGAATTCAGGCCGTGGCGCAGCCGTTTCTCCATCTTGCCCAGTTCTTCCAGGTAGATGCGCGCCTCGGGGTCCTCCAATTCCTGCTGGCGGGTATCCGATTGGGTGGCGCTGACCTGCTGTGATTGGGTCAGTGTCGTCTTGGCGTAGGGCCGCGCGATTTCCGTCTGGGCTTTCAGGTGGTCCAGCAGCGGACCGGGATCCAGGTGGCGCAGGCGCAGCCACAGGGCCCAGGGCGGGGGAAAGCGAGAATCCAGCAGACGGTTCAGGGGCAACAGCGGCATCTCCGGACGCACCCCGGGAACACCGGTGATCAGACCGATTTCCCCCGCTTCGAGGGGATCGGGCGTCCACGGCTGGAACACGATCCCCGGATAGCTGCTCTGCAGACAGGCCTGCAACTGCTCGGCATGGTCAGCACCCGCGGCGACGATCAATTCTTCCGGCGAGCGCAGCAGGATCAGGGCTGCCTCCCGGCCGGGGGAGCACAGCCCGGGGTGCCAGGCGGGCGGCAGGATTTCCTGGGCTGGGGAATCCGGGGCCACCGGAACCGGCAGGACGATCACGCGCAGCCAGGACAGCTCCGGGCCGGGTGCGGCTTGGGCGGTGAAAACGTGGTGGCGGTCCAGCACTTCGTGCAGGAGCGCATCCTTCAGGCGGGTGAAATCGGGCCGGACGGGGGCCGCCGCCTGGAGGCGCTCGAAGGCCTCCTGGATCCGCCGCGATCCGCCCGGGCTCATTGTCCCTCAGCAGAATAGTGGCCGCATTCCAGGCGCAGGACCGCCCAGCGGCTGAAGCCGTAGTAAAAGACAATCACCCGGTCGCCGATACGGCCCCCGGCCAGCGACCGGTCGCGGAAGGCGCATATCAGGCGCAGCATCCCCGGGGGAAACAGGCATAGGCTGCGCACCAGGCAGATGCGCGGCACGTCGGCGATGATAACCGGGCGGGGACCGCCGGGGTGATAGATGCGGGAGGCTTTGATGACCCCGCTGCGCAGGGCGTAGCCGCGCACCGCCACCATGTCCCCCAATTGGAGCTTGCCCTGAAGTTGACCCCGGAACATCACCGACCAGGTCGGGCCGGAGGCCTCTTCCATCCGGAACATCAGGGTCAGCACCCCGCCCGAATGGGGATTTCCCGGGCGGGGATGCATTTCGTGGATTTCCGGGGGGGTGACGACCTTTCCCACATGCTCCGTTTCCCGAAAAAAACTCATGGTTTTCCCTTCGCGGCCGCGAATGTTATTTCACCGAAGCGGTCTGGATGACCGATCCCAGTTGGAGACCCGCGCCGGCGTTGGCCCCCAGCGCCCACATCTGGATGCCCCAGCCGGGCGCATCCACCGGCGCGTTGGCGTTCCACCCCTCCCAGCTGTGGGAGACGTCCGTCCGGTAGCAGACATTATAGGTTCCGGGGTTCAGGGTCACGTAGTCCTGGAACACCTGGTTTTTCTGGGCGCCCCCCGCATAACTGGAGTTCCCGGGGTTGGATTCCCAAACCATTTGGTAGGTAAGCGCATCCTCAATCCAGGCGTGATCGAACATTCCCCGGGAATCATACTCGCCCAGGGAATAGACCCAGAACCGGGTCCTCACCGGCACCTTCAGGGATTGTTTAAGTATCTTCTTGTTGTGAACTTGGGTCATGTCCACGACTTTGCGCACGGAGTAGTTCAGGGGTTGCGCCTCATCGCACCGGACCTGGATGCCCCATTCCGCCGGCTTTTTGGGCGGCGAGGAATTCCAATTGCCGAAATGATGATAATGGTTACTCCGGAAGTACACCGCGTAGTCGCCCGGCGGCAGGGTCAGAGACTCCTCGTATTTCCGGTTTTTATCTGCTCCCCCGGCGGGTTTGGTATTATTCCAGTTCATGCCCCAAACCCAGCGGTGGTGATTCAGGTTTTCGATCCAGGCGTAATCCAGATTCAGAGCCTGGAATAATTCCCCTTGGGCCTTAAGCCGGATTTTAGCCTGCCGCGGCAACCGGAAGGCCTGGACGCGCAACTGATTGCCGCCCACCTGGTGAAAATCAACGATTTTGCCGCCGCCGTTCAGGGATTGGCCCAGGCGCGCCATGGCGCCGGTTAGAATTCCGGCCGAGCCGTCGGCCTGCGACAGAAAGAGGCTCTTGCCCGCCGATCCCGCGCCCAGCAGCAGGGCGCTGAACAGGAGGCTGGCAACCGCCACGCCCAGGCCGTTGGCGAAGTTCTGGCTTTTGAAGCTGAAGCCGCGCTCGGCCTCCCCGGTAATCCGCACGTCCCGGTTCTTCAGGGCCCACTTGAGGGGCGGCAGCACGCCTTCAGGCCGAAAGGGAGTGGCGCTGTCGGGCAGATGGCCCAGAGCGCTGCAGGCGTAATACTGCACCTGCTGGAAGTCCTTCTCGAAGCAGCGCACCAGGTTGCCTTCGCCGTGATCCAGCAGCCACTGGCGCACCGCCGGGGATGATCCCTGGCCGTTGCCGCCGGGCACCTGGGGAAGAGCAGCCAGCTCCTGTTTCACACCCAGGGCGTCCACCTTGGTCAACAGCACCGCCAGGGGGATGCGGCGCAACCGGCGCCGGTTCATCCAGTTTTTCAGAGCGGCGGAGAGCAGGGGAATGTTACCCATCTTGCTCTGGCTGCCCCAGAAATCCCGGAAAGTGGTGATCATGCGGTCGTAGACGTTCTGCGGCGCCTCTGCGCTAGGCTTCAACTGAGTGGCCACCGAGGTGATGCGGTCCTGGTAATCCACGCTGACCTGCTGCACGGAGAAGGGGTCAACCAGGAACAGGATGCCGTCAATGTAGGAGAAGTAGTTGTGTCGCCGCCGGTCATTGACCTCCTGGCCGTACAATTCTCCCGCGGCGTCGTAGATGAAGATCAAGTGTTTGCTGCCGCTGGGTTCCTTGACTTCCAGCAGGAAGGAGGACGGGGACAACTCGGCGGTTTTCAGCGGCGGATGCCCCCGCTCGAACTGTTCCCGGCTGAGCTTGAAGAGGCCGGCGTCGGAAGGATTGGGGAAGTCCAGCGTGCGGCCGTTGCGCCGGCTGTCGTCCATCATTTCGATGACGCTGGCCACCAGGAAACTGGTCTTGCCGGTGGCCGGCCCGCCGACGATGGGCAGGTGCACGTTGGTCTCCTGTCCAATGACCGCGCTTAACGGCCGGGAACACTTGGGACAATGGGCCTGCAGAGCCCGCCGCCCCAGCAGGCCCGAGGTCCGCAGGCCGTGGTACCCGCACTGGCAGCGGCGCCGGATGATCCCATAGGGACCGGGAACCAGTTTTTTGTGCTGGGCGCCGCAGTTGGGGCAGACGTAGACCGGCAGGCTTAACGATTCATAGCAATGCGGGCAGGCGAAGAAGATGCGCCGCCACATCATGGAGATCCATTCCACCAGGCGCAGGTAGAGAGCCACCAGGTACGCCCCGGTACAGAAGCTTACCACGATCAGCAGGTGGAACAGGCTGAAAACGACCAGCAACACCGCCTGGGCGGCAAACCCGGCCAGAATGACGGCGGACAGGGTGAGAAAGACCGGCCAGGTGACGATCCAGGCGACCCACTTGACGTCATCATCGTCCATGCCCAGGTACAACAGCATCAAGTTCCAGGTGGCCATGGTTTTTCCGTGGGCGAAGCTGAGCTGGACGACCCGCTTCACGATATCGGCGTAGTCGTAGTAGGCTTTACGGAAAAAGTAGTTCTTGTAGGCCGGCTCCGGCGGGATGGGCGCTTCCTCCAGGGAGGCTTTCAATTTACGGGAAAAGCCTTCGTACACCGCTTGGCCGTAGGCGTAGAGAAGCACGCCCATAAAGCCCAGGCCGGCGATCCCGAACACGTACAGGGCGAGGTGATTAAAAAACCAGATGACCGCCAGAACATAGAGGTAAATGATGACGCCGGCGATGATCAAGCCGATGATGACTCCCATATTGTTCTCCCAGCTAATGACCGGCGCCTATCTGCCCAGTAGGCCGCCGGATAGCTTGTTGATCAATGAAGGCCGCTTCTTCCAGGTTTCCCAGGGAGTATGCCAGTCGGATTTACTGGACAGCATCCCATCCAGGAGATGTTTCACATGCTTGGGCAGGGTATCGTAGGCATGTGGCAGAATCTGCTTATACAGATCATCAATGTGCCGATTCGGGGGTTCCTCGGTGGAGCGCCGGTGTAGGAAGGCAAACAGCGGGACCCACTGCCCGGGCGACAGGCTGCTTTTATTAAAGACGGTCTCGATGACCCCGGGTAGTGAGGCCAGCAGCAGTTCCCCGTCCAGGGCGTACAGGTCGGCCAGAAAATCCGAACTTTTGGCTCCATGGGAGTCCGAGCTTAGGTATCGCACCAGCACGAAACGCATAAGACTGCTGCGGGCTCCGGCGTTTTCCGGAGGAAGCAGGTACAGTATCCGCTTCAGCGCCTGGATTCTATCTCCGGCGGTTCCGGCCGCCTCGTAACGCTGCGGCCAGGCGGCCAATTCCAGACATCCCTGGACCTCCGGCGGCAGCTTGACCGCCGGACTCTGCCCCGCTCTGGCCGGACCGGACGGGGTGGCCATTTCGCGCAGTTTCTGCAGGAGTTCCCGGGTTTCCCCCGTGGGGTTTAGGATATCGCTGGAACGCAGTAGCCCCTGCACCAGCAAACGGCAGAAGGCAGGGTGGCTCAGGAGATCCGGACGGCGGTCCAGGAGCGTCCGGGCGTCCCGGGGCAGCATCATGCCGCTGCGCCACACCTGGTGGAACAGGAGGTCCAGGTCCGGGGCGGTGAGCCGCGCGCCGGCCGGCAATCCAGGCGCATCCAGGAATTTGACCGTTGCCTGGGCCTTGTCGGAGGATTTGGCCAGTTCCCGGGCGGTCAGCAGGATCACCATCGCCGTTTCACCCCGCCGGGCGGCCAATTCCTTCAGCCGCTCCCGGGTGCGGGGGCGGGACAGCAGCGATTCCAGGGGGTCCAATCCTTCGGGTCGGCGGCCGGAAGTCAGGACGTTTCCGACCACCAGATCGTCCAATCCGGGAAGCGTTCCCGCTTCGAAAATCGAACCCAGCAGGTCCTGCACCTGGGGGTCATCCAGGCGCGGCCAGAGGGTGGTTCGGACGCCGGCCAATACGGCGGCTTCGAAGCCGGGGAGAATCCGGACTTCCTGCAGGAAACCGATTAAGGCCACCAGCCAGGCGGCGCCGGGCGGATTTTCCAGCCACCGGACGATTTCGGTACGGGCGGCTTCCCATGCGGGGGGAGGGACGCGGTGCCGGGCGAAGGCGGCAGCCAGGGACGCGAAGGTTTCCGGCGTCGCTCCGGGCAACAGCCGTTGAACCGCCCAGTCCACGTAGAAGCGCGTGGCGTCTTCCCGCGCCTCCGGGCCCGTACCGGGGGCGGAGAGGACCGCGGAAAACAGGGCGCCGGCCACCCGATCGGCCGCCCGATTGTCCACCGGCAGATCGCACAACGCCGCGGTGGCGGTGTTGAGTAGATCCTGGTGGCCGACCAGCCCTTTGGCGATCAGGAAATTGACGCTGTCCAGCACTTCCTGGTCGCCGACCGGCTGATTGCGGATGAAGGCGTACAGCACGACCAGGGCATCGAGGTCGCCGGCCTGGTAATTCCCCTGCAGGTTGTCCGCGAATTCTTTGAAATCGGCCGCTTCCTGGAAGTCGCCCGCAGCGTACCACTCCGCGGCCGCGACGCTGAAGCGGGTCTGCGGCGGCGGCGGGGAAAAGCGGTTCCGGACGAAGTCGAAAACCTGGTACTGGTGCTGGATCTCCGCCGGGGAGAAGGCGAAATCCGAATCAGCCGTCGTCCCGCAGATCAGCACGTCCATGTTGTAGGGATTCTTGGTGTAGGTGGAAAAGGACAGCTCGGCCAGCAGGGAATTGGGCAGGGCCAGGGCCGCCAGGGCGATCCAGCGGGCGATGGCCTCATCCTGCTCCACCAGGATGAGGCGCTTGCGGCTCGACAGAGCGGCATGCACTGCGGCCAGGAAATTGGGCAGGTGGCTACGCCGGTCGCCGGCTGCCAGAAAGGTTCTCATGGTTTCCGGGTTCAGGGCGGATCCGGAGCTGAGGCTCTCCAGCAGGGGTAGTTGGCTCTGCGGCGCTTCCCGGCTGACCCAGAAGGGAGCCTCCCAGGCGAACACGGGATTGACTTTCCCGATCAATCCGGCGGCTTGGCGGCTGACCACGTAGTGGGTGAAGAAATTACCGAAGCGGCGGCTGTAGTCCTGCCCCAGGTACTGCGAGCGGGACAGCACCGCGGTGCCGTCGGGAAGCTTGTAGTAGGCCAGATTGCGGGGGAACAGCGCCAGCTCTTCGGGGGTGGCCGGCATGGTCGGACAAGAGAGCGGGGGGAGGTAGACGCCGTAGCGTTCCAGGTAGGTCAAATCGGTGGGACTTAGACCGGAGCTGGCGGCGTTCATCTGAAACCCCTTGGTCCCCCGCAAACCCGCCTCGCAGGAGGTGTAGTAGGCTTGTTCTAAACCCATGACTTTACCTTATAGCGAATTCTTCCGGGTTTTCCTGGCGGAAATCAGGCCCTTCTTGTACAGGATCCAAAGCAGGGGATCCTCGATGCGGAAAGGGTTGACTCCCTGGCGCAACCGTCCGGCGTGGTCGGGACTGTCCCCCAGGGCGGACAGGCCGAAGAAGGAGAACTCCCGGTACAGGTTGTTCAGGATGTTGACCATGTTCATGCCCATCCATTCGCCCACGTAGCCCTTGAACCAGCCGTTGGCCATCTCCACGTCGCTAAGATCCAGGAAGCCGTGATGCCGGCTGGCCTGGAGCAGGGAGGCATCCACCACCGAGCGCAGGGCGTCAATCTTGGAAAAGGCCACCGCCACCGGGATATCAATTTTCTGGTTGGGCTTCAGCGCGTTCATTTGCTGAATCAGAACCGAGGCGCGTTCGATAATCTGTGACTGGTCGTAACCCTCCGGCGGCAGGTTCACGCCAGCGGGGACCTGCTGGCGCACGGCCGGGATCTGAAGCGGGTCCAGCAGGAAAATCAGGCCGTCGGCGTTGGCGATGTAGCGGGTTTCGGTGGACATCAGGTCCAGGCTGGCCAGGTCCTCGCCCGCGGTATCGAAGAAGACCAGGTGGATGATTTTACGCTGGGTTCCGAAGAAGGTCTTCTTGTCCATGTCCAGGCGGAACACCAGGGGATAGCGCACCTTGATCTGGGCGCGGGCGGAAAACGTCCCGGGAATGATTTCCGCCCGCTGATAGATGAACCGGCTGAAGTCCTCGTTGTAGCGGCGGATGGTTTCCTCGCTGGAGGCGGTCAGGGAGGCGTTAAACCAGGCGCCGATGCGGTTCTTCAATTCATGGATCAGCACCGTGATGTAGTGGCTTTTGCCCACCGACTTGGCGCCGATTAAGGCCACGATGATTTCATCGGTCTGGCCGAACTGGTTGGGCAGTTCATTATGGCAACGGGGGCACACCGCCTTGTTGCTGCTCAGGCCGCAAGTGCAGGTGGCCCGGGTGGGGATGCCGGAATTCGAGGCGGCCGGGAAAACCCGGGGCTGCGGGATCAAACTTTTTCCGACGTAACGTTCGAGCGGCTCATCCTGCTCGTAGGAGCAGGCCACCGGATTGGGATTCAGGCAGCGAAACTGAATTTCCTGGGGCTGGAATTTTTCGAAGCAGTAGACGCAGGTCAACTGGGCCATGGTTTTCGTCTCACAAGGCGATGATTTCCGGGGGATGGACCAACTCCACCGCAGGATCGGTGGAGAACAAGCGGAAGGTCACGGGCGAATGCAGCCCCGGAAGGCGGATTTCCTGTTCGTGGATGGCCCCGGGGGCCAGACTTAGTCCCGACAAGCGATACACTTCCAGGCAACCGGCGGGGCTGACCGGCATCACTTTGCCCGGCTTGGCGACCAGCACCAGGTCGGGCACGCGGTTGACGCGCTGGTCCGCTTTCAACGCCAGAACGGCGCGATCTTTCTTCAGCAGACCCTTGAATTTCACCGTGTACTGCACGCGGCATCGGGAGGATTCCACCACGGCACGGCACCCCGGCCCGGTACCCGGGCTCCACAGTTTCCGGCCCATGAACGCGGTCCCGGTAAATACGGTAATATGGCAGGGGCCCGGTGGCGGCGGTTCGATGCGGGCGCCGCGGTTTTCGTATTCGCCCCGGGTCAGGAGGCGGTAGGACCCCTCTTCCGGGCGGGCCACGAACCCTTGTTCAGACCAGGCCAGGCAGTAGGTCTTGACCGCCTCCGACAGCGGCCAGATGACCTGGATGTAACCGCCGCAGTGATGAGCCCGGACGCCCTCCAGGTCGCGGGGCTGGTGAGCCTCGCGGATCTGGGGCAGCAGGGCTTGGACTTCCGGCAGCGCCTGGGGCAGGGAATCGTCCCACCACTGGATGACCGCCGCGGGATCGTTGGCCTGGAGCGCCTCTTTCAGGCGCTGGAACTGGTTTTTCAGCTTCTCTTCGCGGCGGCGCTTCTCCTCCCGGCGCTCCTGTTCGTCCCGCTTGCGGCGGTGCAGGTCGTCGTAAACCCGGGCCAGCGAGGCGAACTCCGCTTCGCGGCGGTACTGCTCCTGCCACAGGGCGAGGAACTTTTCTTCCTTGCCGCTCTCCAGGGCCGCCTGCAAATCCCGCAGCAGCAGGCGTTTGGGAATCTCGTCCCGGGCTTTGGCCAGCGCATGGAAGGCCGGATGCGCGCGGTAAGCCTCGTCCCACAAGGCCAGAAAACGCTCTTCCTGTCCCTGGTCCAGGGCCGCCTTCAGTTCGTCATAGCGCGCCTGCAGGGAAAACCCGCAGGAGCATGTCAGGCTGTCGGCGGCGATGGCCTTGCTGCACTTGATGCAAGGATTGAACAGGTTCTGGCGACACTTGGCGCAGCGTTCCTCCAGCGCCGCGTTAACATGACCACAGGGACACCGGACGGGACGGCCGAAGTCGAAGCTCTCATCCATGTTGAAGGGGACGCGGCTCTTGGCCGCCCGGGCTCGGGCCAGGCTGACGATGTGGCGCGTCTCCAGCCCCAACCGGGCGCCCTCCTTCAGCAACAGCAGGAGATGGCCGATCTCCAGGCTGCCGGTGCTGCACGCGTCATCCATGGTTTTCAGGAGCGGTTCGAGGCGCTCCCGGACCAGGCTCTGATCGTAGCGGCGGCGCTGATCCTCGTGGCACAGGATGCTGGCGCAGTACCCCTGCAGGTTGCGCCGGGTGTCATTTTCCGGGTTGAGGGCCGCGGATTTCAACAGGGTATAGAGGTCGTCGGATTTGGTCTTGATCAACGGCAGGGAATCGCCGGGCTTGACTCCCAGGAAATCGTATAGGGTCCGGATTCCCAGAGTGTCCAGGTTCTGGCGAATGGTCTTCATCATGGAAGGTTCCAGGGTCTCCGCCTCGTCTTCCGCCGGCGCACCGGCGGAGGCCTGGGTGGAAGCCTTCAGGGCCTCGCGGACGTCCCGTTCTGTGTAGAAGTAGCGGGAGAACTCTTTGACCAGGCGGCGGACGGCCTCGTCGGTGACCTTGCCCTTGCTGAGCATCTGGATCTTCAGCTCGAAGTTCTGGCGCTTGGATTCCCGGGTCTGGCGGATGTGCTCCCGGGCCTGGTCAGCCTCCTGGGCCCGGAGTTTGGGGTCCGACAGCCGCTGGCGGTAGTGATCCAGGTGGGCCAGGTTCTGCTGGGCGCGGCGCTTGACCTCCGGCACAGGATGGGTGTTAGCCTGCTTCGACCACTCGCCCTGTTTCCGTTTCAGGGTGGCGTCAATGACGCTCTGGTCGGTAATCGCCGGATCAAGTTCCAGGGCAATGTAGGCGTTGACGAATTCTGTCATGACGGTTTACCGGAAAAAGTTCAGACCCTTGCGCTCCGACGGAGAGACAGCAAGCCGGTCGCTTTCGGTTAACACCTGGGCGATGCGGTCGAAGGAGCTGCCCAACTGATCCAGGCTGGTCAACAGCGCCCCCTCTTCGGAACTGGCGATGGCCCGCAGAAATTTCCGGTCGGCGGAACCGAAGCCCAGGGCCACCACCTCGATCTCGGCGGCGTGGCATTTCTTCGCTTCCGCGATGGCCTTCTCCTGGTAGGACCACACCCCGTCGGTCAGCACGATCAGGAACTTCAGTCCTCGGCAGTCGTGCAACGCCGCCCGCGCTTCGGTGAAAGGTTGTCCCTCGTTGCCGCCGCCGACCACATTGCTACTCATAACTGCCCGTAAACTGCCGATGGCGCGGCTGATTTTGCGCGCGTCCTGGCACAGACCCTGGATGATCTTGACCCGGTCGGCCACGACCATCAGCCCGATGGAGGTGTGGGCCAGATCCATCTGCGCAGCGAACCGCTCGGCGGCCTGCCGGGCTTTGGCCAGGGGCTCGCCGGACATGCTGCCCGACAAATCCACAGCGATCATGACCGAAAGATGCTCGAACGTCCGAATCTCTTCCGGCGGCTGGTCCAGCCAGGACATGTCCTGCGGGACCGGCTCCACCACTCCGCGCAGATGTCGCCCGCTGAACCGCTCCACCGCCGTCACCTTGACCACCCCGTTCTGGTCGTATTCGTAGCTGACGTCCACGATTGCCTGGTCCCGCCCTTCCGTATGGGGGATATCCAGGAAGCGGTATTTCCCCAGCAGGGTGCAGTCCAACGGGCGCAGGCTTTCGCCCTGGGTGATGTAGACCTCCATCTCATTGGCCCGCCGGGCGCTGGTGCGCAACTGGTAGGGCCGGTTTTGCCGGGAGGGCACCGGCCGATTCTTGGGAATCAGGATGCTGTTGATGTAGCGGCTGCGGTCTTCGTTGACAGCCACCATACCCAGGCTATGGCTCATGACGTCGCGGATTTCCGGGCGGGGACCCAGGTATCGGGGTGGCGGGGCGGCGGGTTCGCCGGGCAGCCGGGGGATCTTTTCCAGGTCCCGGCCGGCCTGGAGGGCGGCGCCCAGGGCCACGGCTTCGTCCACATTGATGCCGCCCAGGGGCTTCTTCCCGGTCCGGCTTTCCAGGCAGCGGTGCACCATGGGCATGCGCGTGGATCCGCCGATGCACAGGGTGCCGGTCAGGTCGCTCCATGTCAGGCCGGCGTCGGCCACCACCTGGTCCGCCAGTTTCAGGGTCATCTCCATCAGGGGAGCGGTCACCTCTTCGAATACCGCGCGATTTAATTCATAGCGTCCGGAGGCGCCTCCACTATGCATCGCGATGATGGCGCGGCCGGCGGCGGAGAGGGTTTTCTTGGCCGCTTCCGCGTTCTGCAGCAGATCGCCCAAGGCTATGCTGTCGCCCAGCGGATCGAAGCCGTGCTCCTCTTCGAACCGGCGGAGGGCCCAGCGGAGGATGGCGTCGTCCCAGTCCTTGCCGCCCAGTTCGTGGTTGCCGTCGGTGGCCATGACTTCGATGGAATCCGGGGCCAGGCGCACCAGCGAGACGTCGAAGGTGCCGCCGCCCAGGTCGTAGACCAGGATCACCGCTTCCCGGCCCAGCCGCTCCGTGCCGTACGCGATGGCGGCGGCGGTGGGTTCGTTGATGATGCGGAGCACGTTCAGCCCCGCCGCCTTGCCCGCCTCGATGGTGTTGCGCCGCTGCAGATCCGAGAAGTAGGCGGGGACGGTGATGACGGCGTGGAGTACCGGTTCGCCCAAGGCCGTTTCGGCGTCCTGCTTGAGCTTCTTCAGCACCAGGGCGGACAGGTCCACCGGTGTGTAGGTGAGATCACCGGCCGGAAACCGCCAGTTCGGGTCGCCCATGACCCGCTTGAAAAAGGCCGCCACCAGCCCTTCGCCCTGGGCCTGGAGCAGCTTGGCTTCCCGCCCCACCACCGGCTCGCTCCCGCCCAGGTAGATCACGGAGGGGGTGAGGTCCTCGCCTTCGGCATTCTTGATAATCTGGGGCCGGCCCTCCGGTCCCAAGGTGGCGATGGCAGAGAAGGTGGTCCCCAGGTCAATCCCGTACGCTCGCGGCATGGTTCTTTCCCCGACCCAGTTAACTGACGTTGGCGGCGTTAACCCGCTGCAGCGCCATAGTGGCTTCTGCTTCCGATATTTTAGCGGTGGTCTGGATCTCGCCTTCAATGAGATTGTTGCTGGTGATTTCGCATCCCCGGAATTTCAGCAACCCGGACCGGTCAAGATCGAAGGTAATCTCAATGGGGGAGCCGGCGGGCAGTCCGGACGGCAGCGGCAGGACTGCCTTGCTGATTTCCTGGGCCTGCACCAGCTCGATCTCTTCATCCAGCAATTTGCTCTCCATGATGGTCAATTCGGCGCTGGCCTGGCTGTCCGCCCGGGTGAAGAAGCTTTGCGTCACTGAGGCGGGCAGTTTGGCGTTCTTGCGGATGAGATTGGCGACGGTCAACCGGTCCTGGGCGTTGTAGGCCTGAATGCCGAAGCTCTTGCTGGTGATGTCTCCCACTTCTCTGCCGGCGATCATTTCGACCTGCTGGGTCGGCAGGGAAAACCGGGCGGCCGTATTTTTCATGGCTTCCCGGACCACTTCGGGATTGGCCTCCTTCACCTCCTCCAGGGATTTTCCGGCCTCGGCGCTCCGGCCGGTCCGCTGGAAAATGGTGTCAATCTCGCGCTGCACCTGCTCGTCTACCATCAATTTCTGGGCGAACAGGGCGGCGCCCTTGGCCACGGCCTCGTCCGGTTCATTGAATTCGATGGGGATACCCGGGAATTCGGCTTCCAGGCGCCGTCTCACCTGCGGCATGCGGGTGGAACCGCCCACCAGCAGAATACGGTCGAAGGCGGTGTAGCCCAGGCCGGCGGCTTCCTTCAGCATGTCGCGGCAGAGCAGGATGGTCCGGTCCAGCTTGGGCGCGGTCAGCTCGTCGAATTTCTGGCGGCTGATTTCCACCCTGGCCAGTTTTCCGAAGGTGAAGTTGACGGTGGCTTTTTCCTTGGCGGTCAAGATCTTCTTGGCCTCTTCCACCCTCAGCATCAGGTCCCCCAGGGCCATACTGTCGCTGTAGACGGCTTCCGAGTCAATGCCGGATTCGCGGGCGCAGTCCAGCACGTAGTTGGCCATGAGATCGTCCCAGTCCTTGCCGCCCAGCTCGTGGTCGCCGCCGATGCATAGCGCGTTGACCGCCTCCTTCGTCACTTCCAGCAGGGTAACGTCGAAGGTGCCGCCTCCCAGGTCATAAACCATAACGGTCTCGTTGTCGCGCGCCTTGGCCAGTCCGTAGTAGAAGGCCGCCGCCGTCGGTTCGGGAATGATATTGCATTTCCGAATTCCAGTGGCGGCATCCAGGATATACCCCTGCAGACCGGCAAGGGTGCCCGCCTGGGCGGTCGCTTCGCGCTCGTTGATGCCGAAATAAGCCGGGCAGGTGATGACCGCTTGGGTAATGGGGCCAATCTGCTCGGCGGCGTCCTTGACCATTTTCTTCAGAATGTAGGCGGAGATCTCTTCGGCGCGATATTCCCGGCCGTCCACCATGTGCTTCCAGTTCTCCTTGCCCATGGACCGTTTGACGAACTCCACGATCAATTCACCCGGCAGGTTGGCTTTTTCCCCTTTGGCCACGGTTCCCACCACAATCTCATTCGGGTCGTGGGACAACTGCACCACGGAAGGGGTGGTGGAACCGCCCTCGCAATTCTTCACCACGACGGGCTTGCCGTAGGAGTCCACGTAAGCGATGCAGGAATAGGTGGTGCCGAGGTCAATGCCCACGGCGAGAAATTTCGATTCTTCCGGCATGGTTATTCTCCTTCAGGATGGGATGTTTCCGGTTGGTCCTCCCGGGGCCGGGCCGGGGCCGGGGGCGGTACATGGAGGTAGACTTCCACGCCTTCGGGCCGCAGGAGGCGTTCGCGCTGGCGGAAGCCCACCCGGCGGCGGCCGCTGAGGCGACGGTTCAGTGACTCCTCCGGTGTGGGCACGCTCCGCAGGTTCTGCTGCTGCCTGGGATCGAATTCCGGGCCTTCGAGGCGGAAAGCGTAGACGTCCTGTTTTTCCAGGATGTCCAGCAAGTATTGCTGTAGGTGGCGCAGAATCTTCAGATGGGTATCCCGGGACGCCTCATCGGCGAATTCCGCGGGGTGAGCGATCAGGCTGTCCAGGTCGTCGTGCAGGGCGATCAGGTCCCGGATCAGCGGCCCCGTGATCTTGCCCAGCAGGTCGCTCTTGTATTCCATCAGCTCCTGGTGGAGCTGGTTGAACTGCGCTTCCCTGGCGGCGTCGTATTGAATTTTGGATTCGAAGTCGTCCTGCAGCCGGCTTACCTGGACGGCGAGGCCGTCCAAGGCGGCCGACAGCGAACCCAGGGGTTCCTGGAACAACGCCGGAAGGGCGGTCCAGGGATCCGGCGGGGGATGAACCGCGGCGGCTGGTCCGGGCGCCGCATTCTGCGGGGCAGCCGGGGCTGGGTTTGGATCGGGCAAAAGCGGCTCAGAGAGGTCCGGGGCGACGGGGGTGGAAGGGCCGACGGAATCATCATTCAGCTCGATCATGAGAACTCCTGTGACAGTTATTGCCTATCTATCGCCTTACAATCAGCACGTGGCAGCCAGCATTGTGAGGCAAGGACAAGGGTGTCCAGTTCGGGTCATGTGAGCGTCAAATGATCAGGCGAGGCAGTTCGAGGTGATGGTGGATTGGGTTCAGACGGTGGCGCCTGAAATCGGCAGGGGTGCAAGACAGGTATGAAATGCCGGAAACGAACGGGATAAATCCTGCCGGAAATGAATTGTCTGCGATTTACGGCGCCACCAGGACCTCCGGGTGGGTAAGCAGTCCGGGTGATGGAGGCGGAACCAGTTTCGATCATGGACCGCTTCAAGGCCGCGGAGCGGACAAGCGTAATTCTGACCATCGGGAGACTTGAAGTCAAGACGAACTTTATGAATTATTCAAAATAGCGCCACCGAATTTGCATCCTTTTGGGAAAGATATTGTGGCACTGCCTCTAGGGAATCTCCGGGATCCCTTTTCCGGTGCGGGGATGAAAATCCGCCGGTGACAGGCATGAATACTTATCCTACCCCTCATCGTTTTATTCATTTTTTCCCTTACTTCCCCTTCAACTCCAACTCTATTCTCAAGGCCCGACCCTAAAAAACAAACCCCGGCAGCCCTTTCGGGAAACCGGGGTTATAGCTGAATGAACCCCTTCAAACAGCTTGGTTGTCGTGCCGCCCCTCAAAATGCGTCGGGTGACGCACGCCGGCCAGCGGCTCCGACGGTCAGGCCGGCGGAGATCGCAGATCTTTTTTCCCTTCGCGGGGGGCGCAGTTCAGGTTCACTGCCCTGGCTACGCACTTGAAGGAATAAAAGATCAAACTTCGGAATGGCGCCGGGAATCGCTTCGCTTTTTCGCCCCGCAGGGGCCACGGCGTGGCAATTCCGGCGCAACCGTAAAACCAATCAACAGTGCGGTTCCCGGGCCGCCGGAAGTGAACGGAAGGCGGTCCGGGTTGCGCGCGGTGCTTACACGATCTTCAGAATCTCGTCCACTTCGGCCTGGTCCACGTCCATGATGTAGCGGATGCCGCTGATCTCGGCAGCTTCCCTGGTCAGGGAGGCTAGGTCGTCGCGGGACATGACGTCAATGTTGAAGCGGCGGGAACCGGCCATCAACTGGCGCAGCCCCTGGGCCAGGCGCTCATAGTAGGTGTACAGACCCATCGCGCCCGGAGGCAGCTTTTCGAATTCGGCGTCGCCCAGCTCGTGGCGCAGGTGTGCGGCGGTGACGAAGACCTCGTCAATGGTGTTGCCGAAGCGCTCCACGTAGACCGGCACCTGGCCGTCGGCGATGGCCCGGCCGATGGTTTTGCCCACCATGGCGGCGGCGATGGGGGAACGAGCCATGCCCACCAGTTTCACAAATGGGGCGCCCATAGCCAACCCCTTGAAGATCGCGTCTTCAAACGTGAACCCTCCGGCTACGGCCAGCGTCGGCACCTTCTTGCCCTTGTCCGCCAACTGCTTGGCGTACTTGTAGAGCAGACTGTGCAGTTCCACTGGAGGCACGCCCCATTCGTTCATCATGCGCCAGGGGCTCATGCCGGTGCCGCCGCCGGCGCCGTCCACGGTCAGCAGGTCAATGCCGTACTTGGTGGCGTAGGCGATGGCCCGGGCCAGGTCGGCGGGGCGGTAGGCCCCGGTCTTCAGGAAGATGTATTTCACGCCGGTCTTGCGCAGCTCTTCGACCCGCTGGGCGAAGCCTTCTTCGCTGACCATGCCGACGCGGGAGTGCCGTTCGAATTCCTTGAACGCGCCATGCTCGAAGGCCTTGATGACGTTGGGATCCATGGGGTTGGGCAGGACCACGTAGCCGCGCTCGTAAAGCAACTGGGCCTTCTTCAGGTTGCTGATCTTGACCTCGCCGCCGATGTCCTTGGCGCCCTGGCCCCACTTCATTTCCACGATCTGCGCACCCAGCGTCTCCACGGCGTACTCCAGGGTGCCCAGGCGGGTGTCCTCGACATTGGCCTGGACGATGATGGCGCCCCAGCCGTCGCGCTGATGGTCGGTGAACAGCTTCACGCGGCGCTTCAGGTCCACGGTGTCCACCACCCGGCCGTTCTTGATGACCGATTCGGGGTCCATGCCCACCACGTTCTCGCCGATGGTCAAGCCGGTCCCGGCCAGGGCCGTGCCGATGGCCAGGCCTTCCCAGTTGTTCTTGGCGATGTTGGTGGAACCGATCCCGGGGATGATCCAGGGATAGCGGAACTTGATGCCCTTGTCGTGCCCGAAGTGCACTTCCAGGTTGACTGCGGGGAAGACGGCCTTGTCGCTGTCAGCGGCGATGCCATGCGCGCCGACGGCCGTGCCCATGATGTTGAAGTGGGAGTAGTCCACGGGGTAGATCTTCTCCGCCGCCGTGGTGATGACTCCGAAGGGCTGGGGGTAAATGACTTCATGGCCGCGGTAGGCGGATTTGCCGATCTCGCACATCCCGATGCAGCCGTCCACGCAGGTCACGCACATGCCTGACGAGGGGGTGACCGATCCTTCGGTCCGGTTCTTGGTCAGGGTGGCGGCCGAAGAATTTATTCTCGAAAGCGTGAGGGACATGGGTAATCTCCTTTATGCCTCAAGTCTGAATTATTCTTTTCGGATTTCGCAGGCGACGCAGGGGGACATGTAGCACATCATGTCGTGGAACTGCTCCTTCTCCACGCAGGGCGGGGAAAGGTTGGCGCAACCGCCGCAGATGGCCTTGTCCGGCTCGGTGTAGGTGCAGCGCAGTTCGCAGGCGGGGCAGACGTAGATGCAGCCGCCGCACAGCCGGCAGACCTCCGACTTCACATCGAAGGGGGTGCCCAGGCTGCGGGTTTCGCCCCGGCCGCGGAAGCCGATGGCCCCGGCCACCATCTGCTCCTTGCACATGCGCACGCAGCGTCCGCACAGGATGCAGTCCTCGTGTTCCTGGCGGAAGCGCTGGGTCATCACCTGGTGGGCCGAGGCCAAGTCCTGGATGGTCTTGGACTGGGGACAGGAGGCCAGCAGGAGTTCCAGGATCATCTTGCGGGCCTTGACCACCCGGGCCGAGGCGGTGCGGACCTTCAGGCCCTCTTCGGCCGGGTAGGTGCAGGAGGTCACCAGCTTGGCCCGGGGGCCTTCGCCGATTTCCACCACGCACAGGCGGCAGGCGCCGTAGGGCGACAGCCCTTCCATGTGGCACAGGGTGGGGATGGGAAACCCCAGGAACTGGGCGGCCTCCAGCAGGGTGGTGCCCTTTTCCACCGACACCTGCAGACCGTTTATATTTAGATTGATCATATCCGTTTCCCCTCGCTGGTTTCAGCCGGAGACGACTCGGGTTTCATATGGTGGGTGAAGTCCAGGTCGCAGCGCAGGCAGCGGCGGGCTTCGGTGGTGGCGTCGTGGACCGAGAGGCTCATTTCCACCTCGGCGAAGCTGCGGCGGCGCACCTCGGGCGGCACCCGGGGCGGTTCGGCGCGGCGGATCCGGGCCAGCTCCTCTTCGGACAGGTTGCTGGGTTCGATATAATGGCGGGGGCGGCGCACCTCGGCCGGTGGGTGCAACTCCTCGCCCTTCAAGTAGCGGTCAATCATCACGGCCGCCTTCTTGCCCGCGGCGATGGCATCCACCACGGTATTGGGTCCCGTGGTCACGTCGCCCCCCGCGAACACTCCGGGACGGCAGCAAGCCAGGGTATCGGTATCCACCGTCACGGTGCCATCGTCGCGAATGCTGACGCAACGGTCGCCGTCGCGGGCGATGGAATCGGTATCGGGTGATTCGCTGATGGCCACGATCAGGGTGTCCAGGTTCAGGGTGAACTCGCTGCCCGGACTGGGCACCGGCTTGCGGCGGCCCGAGCTGTCCAGTTCGCCCAACCGGTTGCGGACGCATTCCACGCCGGTCAGCGTTCCGTCCTGGGACAGCACCTGGACCGGGGTGACCAGGGTTTCCAGGGTGATGCCTTCTTCCAGGGCGGCTTCGATCTCTTCCTCGAAGGCGGGCATCTCTTCGCGGGTGCGGCGGTAGAGGATGGTGACGCTCTCCACCCCCTGCTGCCGCAGGGCGGTGCGGGCG
>QZKQ01000126.1 GCA_003599535.1 Candidatus Zixiibacteriota bacterium
GGTGCCGCCGGGATCGTCCGGCGGAGTGACTGGGGCGGGCTTGGCCGGTTCGCTGGCTGGCGCCGTCCTGGTGGCGGCGCTGGGCCGCTGGGCCGATCCCGCAGCCCTGCCTGCGGCGATGCTGTTGCCCGTAGCGCTGGCCGGGTTCAGCGGCGGCCTGTTCGACAGCGTCCTGGGAGCCACCCTGCAGGAACGCCGCCGTTGCGAAGCCTGCGGCAAGATCACCGAGAAAACCCTTCACTGCGGCCGCGGAACCGTCCCTGCGGCCGGCCTCCCGGGCCTGAACAACGACACCGTCAACCTGCTGTGCACCGCCTTCGGGGCGGTGGCGGCGGGGATCTGGATGTATTTCATCAACTTGTGAAAGAATCATGAACCACCGGACCTTCATCCCCGCTCTGCTGGGTCTGCTGGCCTTGGCTTTTACCGCTGCCGCCGGCACCGATCCCGTGCCCCGTTTCCCCTACCAGATCCTGCGCCACGACCTGGCCGTGGATCTGGACCTGGAGCGCCAGTTCATCACCGCTTCCGACCGGATCACCCTGCGCCCCGACGGCGCCCGGCCCGGCGAAGGGTTGGAACTGCTGCTGCGCCGCGGCCTGGAGGTGACGGCGGTGCTCTATGATGGCGAGAAGACCCGGTTCACCACCGGCCCGGCCGACCTCTCCCATTTCGAGGCCGAGGCGGATTCCGAGGACGTGGTCTTCTACGCCCGCGCCCAGGCGCTGCGCCTCGAGCTGCCGTCGGGCGCCGCCGGCCGGGATTCTTTCACCGTGCAGGTGGAATACCGGGGCGAAATCCGCGACAGCCTGGAAGGGGCCGACTTCAGCCGCGAGTACGTGGCCATGGAAGTCACCGGGATCGTCTCCGGCCAGGGCGTGTACCTGGGGCCGGAAGGGATCTTCTATCCCGCCCTGCCGCAGCAGCTCTTCACCTTCTCCTTAAGCGCCACCGTGCCGGAAGACTGGCGCACGGTATCCGAAGGGAAGGACGGCGAAGCGCAGGTGAAGGACGGCAGGCGCACCGAAACCTGGACCTCCCGGCAGCCGGTGGACGGCTTCCACCTGATCGCCGGCCGGTTCGAGGTGAAGGAAGTGGATCACGAGGGGATCAGCGTCCGCACTTACTTCTTCCCCGACACCACGGGGCTGGACCAGCGCTACCTGGCCGCCACCAAAGATTACCTCAGCCTGTATAACGAGCTCCTGGGGCCCTACCCCTTCGAAAAGTTCGCCGTGGTGGAAAACTTCTTCGCCACCGGCTACGGCATGCCCTCCTTCACGCTGCTGGGGTCGGAAGTGCTGCGCCTCCCCTTCATCATCGGGATTTCGCTGGGCCACGAGATCTGCCACAACTGGTGGGGCAATTCCGTTTACCTGGATTATGTCTCGGGCAACTGGTGCGAAGGCCTGACCACCTACTGCGCCGATTACCTCTACAAAGAGCGCCGCTCCCCCGCCGAGGCCGCCGAATACCGCCAGGGGCTGCTGCGCGACTACCTGGCTTACACCCACGAGCACAACGATTTCCCCCTGACCGAATTCGTCATGCGGCACAACCCCGCCCAGCGGGCCGTGGGCTACGGCAAGAGCGCCATGGTCTACCACATGCTGCGCCACCGGGTGGGGGAGGAGGCCTTCTGGCGTTCCCTGCAGTGGTTCTACCGGGACTACCAGTACAAGTTCGCCACCTGGGGCGACTTGCAGCGGGTGTTCGAAGCCGAATCCGGCCAGCCCCTGGGCGACCTGTTCCACCAGTGGGTGCAGCGCGCCGGCGCCCCCCACCTGGTCATGCAGGGGCCCATGCTGACCAGGCTGCCGGAAGCGTGGCGCGTGAGCTTCCCCCTGGCCCAGGATCAGCCCGGCGAACCCTACAACCTGTCCCTCCCGGTGAAGATTTCCGGTGCGGACCGCGACACCGTCGTCCACGTGCCGGTCAACCAGGCCGCCGTGCAGGTGGACGTGACCGTCCCCTTCGAACCCCTGCGCCTGGCCGTGGATCCGGATTTCGACCTGTTCCGCCGCCTGGATCCGGCCGAAATCGCCCCCTCCCTGGCGGAAACCTTCGGCGCCCGGGACCTGGTCATCGTACTGCCCGATCAGGCCGTCCCGGAACTGCGCGCCGCCTACGAAGAGCTGGCCGCGCAGTTCAACCGCCGGGGCGAGTACCGCATTGTCGGGTCGTCTGAGCTGACGCCGGAGGCGCGCGACGCCGGCGCGGTGTTTTTCCTGGGCCGGCCGCCGGAAAATCCCGCCATTCCCGCCTCCTGGCTGCCCGGCCAACCGTGGGAAATGGCCCCCGGCGCCTACCGCCTGCTGGGAGGGGAATACCGCGACCCCAATGCCGCCCTGCTGGCCGTCATGCGCCACCCCGCCGACCCGGGCAAGACCGCTGCCTTCTTCGCCGGCGAATCCCCCGAGGCGGTGCGCGAGGCCGGCCGCAAACTGACCCACTACGGCAAATACAGCTATCTGCTCTTCTTCGGGGGGAAAAATCAATTGAAGGGTTCCTGGGAGGTATCGGGCGGGCCGTTGACGTATAACTTCCAGAATCCCAACGCAACGAGGTAAATCATGCCATTCTGTCCCAACGATCGCTACGAATATCTGCCCGGGATCACCCACTGCCCCGACTGCGGCGCCGAGCTGGTGGACGAGCTGCCCGACATGCCTGCCCCCGACGTCCGCTGGGTCAAGATGAAGGACCTGCCGGGCATGGTCTATGCCCAGATGGTGGCCGAAGTCCTGGAGCAACGGGGCGTTCCCCATTACATCCAGTCGCTGTTCGGATCCGGCGGGCTGGGGGTGGTCACCGGAGCCAACTTCGCCGGCTCTTCCGCCCGCATCTGGGTGCCGGAAGACTACCTGGATCAGGCCCAGGAAATCCAGGACGAGATGATGCAGGATATCTAGGCGCCTGCCGTTATGACCCTTGAAGAATGGTCATAGAATAGCATTTGTAGGGCGGACTAAGCGGCGGAGACCTAACCCTGCCCTCGCCGCCGCCATCGATCTGCCGCGCAGTCCGCCGTGTGTTATGCACTGCGTCAGGTCTTGGCTGTCCCGCCTTTGCGTCAGGTCCTGGCCGCGAGATGATGGTCAATGGCGGTACTGGTGAACGAAGGTTGAATTCGGTACGTCAGCGGTGAGACCTGACGCCCGCACCGGTTGCCTCAAGCTCACATTCATCATTCATACTCATCTTCCCACGTTCGTCCCTCTCGTTTTCCTCTTTGCAGGAGGCCTTATGAACACGGAAATCAGCGACGTTTTTGCCCGGGAAGTGCTCGACTCGCGCGGCAACCCCACCGTGGAAGTGGAGGTGGTGCTGTCCGGCGGGGCCATGGGACGGGCCATCGTTCCCTCGGGAGCTTCCACCGGCGAACATGAAGCCATCGAGCTGCGTGATGGCGACATGTCCCGCTACGGGGGCAAGGGAGTGCGCCAGGCGGTGGAAAATGTCAACCTGACCATCGCCCCGGCCCTCACCGGCATGGAAGCTTCCTACCAGCGCGACATCGACCGCATCCTGATCCAACTGGACGGCACCCCCAACAAATCCAACCTGGGGGCCAACGCCATCCTGGGCGTCTCTCTGGCCGTGTGCAAGGCCGCGTCCCGGGCCATGGACCTGTCGCTCTACACCTACATCGGCGGGGCTGGGTCGCACATCCTGCCCGTGCCCATGATGAACATCCTGAACGGCGGCAAGCACGCCGATAACAACGTGGACCTGCAGGAATTCATGGTTATGCCCCGCGGCGCCGCCAGCTTGAACGAAGCCCTGCGCATGGGGGTGGAAACCTTCCACGCGCTGCGCGGCATTCTGTCCAAGCGCGGTCTCTCCAGCAGCGTGGGCGACGAGGGCGGCTTCGCCCCCGACCTGAAATCCAACAAGGAAGCCCTGGACCTGCTCCTGGAAGCCATCCAGCAGGCCGGCTACAAGTCCGGAGAAGAGATCTTCATCGCCCTGGACCCGGCTGCCAGCGAGTTCTACGACAAAGACGCCGGGCAGTACGTGCTGAAGTCGGAAGACCGCCGCCTGTCATCGGAAGAGATGGTGGATTTCTGGGTCGAGCTGGCCCGGGAGTACCCCCAGATCATTTCCATCGAAGACGGCATGGCCGAGGACGACTGGGACGGCTGGAGGCTGATGACGGAACGCCTGGGCAACCGCCTGCAACTGGTCGGCGACGACCTGTTCGTCACCAATACCCTGCGGCTGAAGCAGGGCATCGAGCGCCGGGTGTGCAACTCCATCCTGATCAAGCTGAACCAGATCGGCACTTTAAGCGAGACTCTGGATACCATTGACATGGCCCGGCGGCACGGCTATTCTGCCATCATTTCCCACCGGTCCGGGGAAACCGAGGACACCACCATCGCCGACCTGGCCGTGGCCACCGGCGTGGGCCAGATCAAGACCGGATCGGCCTGCCGCACCGACCGCGTGGCCAAGTACAACCAACTGCTGCGCATCGAAGAGGAATTGGGCGAAGCCGGACTGTTCTACGGAAAAATCTGGGTCAATCCCATCGCCAATCGTGAAATCGCCTGAACGCAACCCGTGGCAGGGGGTGGGGAGAAGGATCATCCTGATCCTGCTGTTCCTGGCCCTGGCGGCCACCTTCATCTTCGGACAGCGCGGGCTGCTGCAGTACGACGAACTGCGGCAGCAGTGCCGGCAGATGGAAGCCCGCAACGATTCCCTGGAACGGGAAATCGCCGGGCTTACCGCCCGCATCCGTGCCCTGGAATCCGGCGACAGCCTGGAACTGGAACGCGCCGCCCGCCGCTGGGGCTTGGTGCGCCCCGGAGAAGAGATCTTCCTGATCAAGGAAGAGACCGACACTACCCAGGCGCACCGCTGATTCCCGGCTTGCAACTCCACTCTTTTCCCGAATGCAGAACGACACCGATTTCCTCCTGATCGGATCCGGCATCGGCGGGTTGACCTTCGCCCTCCAGGTCGCGGACCACGGAACCGTGGCCGTGGTGACCAAGAAGTCGGACCACGAATCGTCCACCAACTACGCTCAGGGCGGCATCGCCGCGGTCATGTCCGACAAGGACAGCTTCCGCAGCCACCTCGAGGACACCCTCCAGGCCGGCGCCGGGCTGTGCAAACGCCGGGTGGTCGAGGAGGTGGTGCGGCGCGGCCCGGAATGCATTCAGCAGTTGATGGAGTGGGGCGCCCGCTTCTCCCTGGCGGAAGACGGCGCCACCCTGGCGCTGGGCCGGGAAGGCGGCCATTCCCACAACCGCATCGTCCACGCCGCCGACCTGACCGGCGCGGAGATCGAACGCACCCTTCTGGGCCGCATCAACGACCATCCCAACGTCCGCGTCTTCCCCAACCACCAGGCGGTGGACCTGATCATGGACGAAGCGGGGCGCTGCCGGGGGGCCTACATTCTCGATGCGGAGAGCGGCCGGGTGGACGTCTTTTCCGCCCCGGTCACCCTGTTGGCCACCGGCGGCTGCGGCAACGTGTACCAGCACACCACCAATCCCGCCATCGCCACCGGCGACGGCCTGGCCATGGCTTACCGCGCCGGGGCCGTGGTCGCCAACCTGGAATTCATGCAGTTCCACCCCACCACCCTCTACACCCCCGAAGCCCGCTCCTTCCTGATTTCCGAAGCGGTGCGCGGCTTCGGCGGGATCCTGCGCACGGTGGCGGGGGAACGCTTCATGACCAAGTACCACCCCTGCAAGGAGTTGGCGCCCCGTGACGTGGTGGCCCGCGCCATTGACCGGGAGCTGAAGCTTTCCGGCCAGCCCTACGTGCTGCTCGACTTGACCCACATCAACCCCGACCGGGTGAAGTCGCGCTTCCCCTACATCTACCGCCGCTGCCTGGAATACCGCCTGGACATCACCCGGGAACCGATCCCCGTGGTGCCGGCGGCGCACTACATGTGCGGCGGGGTCCGCACCGGCCTGGACGGCCGCACTTCCCTGCCGGGGCTTTACGCCACCGGGGAAGTGGCCTGCACCGGCCTGCACGGGGCCAACCGCCTGGCCTCCAATTCCCTGCTGGAAGCTCTGGTCATCTCCCACCGCGCCGCCGCCGCGGCCGCTGCCGAGCTCCGCTCCGCCCCCGCCCCCAAAACAGAACTGCCGCCCTGGGACAAGGGCGGCAGCCACGACAGTGAAGAGTGGGTGCTGATTTCCCACGACCGCTCGGAAATCCAGCGGCTGATGTGGGATTACGTCGGCATCATGCGCTCCAACAAGCGGCTGGAACGAGCCCGCCGGCGCTTGAACCTGATCGTGAACGATATTGAGGACTTCTACCGCCACACGCCGGTCACCGAAGGATTGATTGAACTGCGCAACCTGGCCCAGGTGGCGCAGGCCATCATCCGCTGCGCCCAATCGCGCCGGGAAAGCCGCGGCCTGCACTACACCACCGACTACCCCGAACGGGACGACCGCCGCGGCCGCCGCGACACCGTCCTGCGGCGCCTACGACAGGGATGATTCCTGCGGCAGGGCGTTTCTCGGCGGCTGATCGGCCTTCGAGCGCTTCAGGTAGAGCAGGTTGGCGGCCAGGATGGCCACGCCCGGCAGCAGGAAGAGCATGCTCCAGCCCCAGTCTCTATCCCCTTCCACCCACATACCCACCATCATCGCCAAGCCGATGGCGATCAGGATGAAGCCCCACAGGTAGGGGTTTTTCCCTTTCTCCGGGGGCGTGGTCAGGGGCGGCAGGGGAGCCCCTTTCTCGATCGCCAGCATGCGCTCCTGGTGTTCCATCTCGGCGCGCTGGGTACGCTGCCGCAGGGCCGCACGGGCAATGGCCAGAGCGACAAACATGGCGATGATGGGGATGGATATTCCCGCCAGAGGAATGATAATGTCTTCCATGATGTATCTCCACAGTTGATTTGGGTGCTTTCGTCTATAAGACTCCTCCCGCGATTGTCCGGTTACAGCCACTTGCGGGAAGAAACTGACCTCCCTGCCGCTTTCCCCTTTCCTGCCCCGCCGCCCCGGGGGAAAAATCTTGCCCCGCCCCCCCCGCACCGTTATATTATGCTGTGTGTGGACCGAACGAATGCTCTTGCTGGAAGAACGGATGCTGGACGATCTCTGCCTCTTCACTCCCCGCCCCGTCCTGGTGCTGGACGCTGCCGGCAAAGCCCTGCACCTGAACGAAGCCTTCCGCGTCTACTGGGACGTGGACCCGTCCCGGCTGCTGGGCCCGGACGGCTACCAGGTGCTGGACGACCCGATCCTGGGTTGCGGAGAAGCGGGGAGCTTGATGGCTCGGGCGCTGCGCGGGGTTCCGGCGCGGCTGGAGGCGCTGAACTACAGCCTTCCGGAACAGTACTGCCTCTCTGCGCCCCGCCCGGAGGGACTGCGGCGCCTGGCCTTGACCGCCCTGCCTTTGCCGCCCGGCAATGACGGCGCCGCCCTGGCGCTGCTGTTCGACGAAACCAACGGCAACGGCCACGCTCCCACCCAGCGGCGCTGCGCCCGGCTGGCCGCGATCAACCGTTCCGTGCTGGATCTCCAGCACGAGATCAACAATCCCCTGCTGCTGATCATCGGTAACACGCAATTGCTGATGGCCAAGGGCGACAAGTTCTCTCCCGATGTCCTGCGCAAACTGGAAAAGGTGCTGGGAGCGGCGGAAAAGATCCGCACCATTGTGCAGGAACACCGCGCTTTGACGGCGCCGCTGGAATCGGACGATCAACCCCTCGCCCACCCCTAAGCACGCCCACCCCTCAACCAGTGTCATTGCCCCGAGGGGACCACTGCGTGGCGAGGCCGAGTTTTTCAGCGGCCGAAGCAATCTCCTCGCCCAGCCCTAAAGGACATGGGCTACGGCTAAAATACGGAAGCCCCCTGAAGGGGGGCTCTTATACTAACGACCAACGACTAACGACCAACGACTACTTCAGCAGCACCAGCTTCTGCACCGCTCGATACTCCCCAGCCTCCAGCCGCGCGAAGTAGAGGTGGGGGACCTACCTTTCCGTAGGTGCCACCTACGGCTATCCACCTTCAACCCTGACGGGTTGCCTGCTCTCCCAATCCCAAACCCAACCTCCCAGCCCCTTTTTTTCTGCGTCTCTGCGTCTCTGCGTGAAATTAATTTTTCATCCAACCCTCCTCGCCCCGAAACCCCTTGACTTTCCCCCCTGTCTTTCGTATCTTATCTAATTGTCCCATCCGCGTTTTCCCCATCATCCCAGGAGCATCCCTATGGCCATCCTCGTCACCCGTCAGTCCCGTGTCATCGTGCAGGGCATCACCGGCGGAGCGGGCTCGTCGCACACCCAGCGCATGCTGAAATACGGCACTCAGATCGTGGCCGGCACCTCCCCCGGCAAGGGGGGCGAGCAGGTCCACGGCGTGCCGGTCTACGATACCGTCCGCGAGTGCGTCGCACACCACGGTGCGGACACCTCCGTCATCTTCCTGCCGGCGAAGTTCGTCATGGAAGCCGGCATCGAAGCCGTGCGCGCCGGCATTAAGCTGGTGGTGGTGGTCCCCGAGCACATCCCCATCGCCGACATGATGAAGCTGCGCCAGGAAGCCCAGAAGGCCGGCGCCCGCATCCTGGGCGGCAACACCGCCGGCGTCATCTCTCCGGGTCAGGCCAACCTGGGCATCATCCCCGACGTGGCCTTCACGCCGGGCCGGGTGGGCACGGTGTCCCGCTCCGGGTCGCTGACCTACTACATCGCCGACACCCTGACCCGCGAAGGCTTCGGTGAAACCACCTGCGTGGGCCTGGGCGGCGATCCCGTCCTGGGCAGCACCTTCGCGGAAATCCTGCAGCTCTTCGAAGCCGACCCCGAGACCCGGGCCGTGGTCATGGCCGGGGAAATCGGCGGCGTCTACGAAGAGATGGCGGTGGACACCATCCGCGCCATGAGCAAGCCCGTCATCGCCATGATCGGTGGGCTGTTCGCGCCTCCGGGCAAGCGCATGGGCCACGCCGGCGCCATCGTGGAAGGGCAGATGGGCACCGCCCGCGCCAAGCTGGACACTCTGGCCGCCGCCGGCGCGTATCCGGCCCAGACCTTCCTGGACCTCCCCCGCATCCTGAAAGAACAGGGCGTATGAGCAAGGCTTCGCCCGGCAAGCGCTTCGGGGAGCTGGTCGCCATCCTGGAAAAGCTGCGCAGTCCGGAAGGGTGCCCCTGGGACCGGGAGCAGACCTTCCAGTCGCTACGGCCTTACCTGCTGGAAGAGACCTACGAGATCCTGGAAACCATCGACGAGCAGAAATACCCCCAGCTTCGCGAAGAGCTGGGGGATCTTTTAATGCACATCGTCTTCCAGGCGCAGATGGCCCGCGAACAGGGCCTCTTCGACATGGCCGACGTGATCGCCGACATCAGCGCCAAGCTGGTGCGCCGTCACCCCCACGTCTTCGGCGAAGTCAAGGCCCTATCCGCCCGCCAGGTGGAGCGGGAGTGGGAGAAGATCAAGCTCGACGATAAGGAGAAGACCGTCCTGGGAGGCGTGCCGGGATCGCTGCCGGCCCTGCTGCGGGCTTTCCGGGTGCAGGAGAAGGCCGCCGGGGTGGGCTTCGACTGGGAGCAGGTGGACAGCGTCTTCGACAAGATTACCGAAGAGGTCGAAGAGCTGAAGCACGCCCGCCAGTCCGGTGATCAGGCCAAGATCGAAGAGGAGTTCGGCGACCTGCTGTTCTCGCTGGTCAACCTGTCCCGCTTTTGGAAGGTATCCCCCGAAGACGCCCTGCGCCGCACCGTGGAAAAGTTCATCCGCCGCTTCAACTACGTCGAAAAGACGCTGAAGGAGCAGGGCAAAGACGTGCGGCATTCCACGCTGGAGGAGATGGACAAATTGTGGGATGAAGCCAAGGCGAAGGGGATAAAGTAGGGAAAAGGAATCCAGAAGCCAGAATCCAGAAGAAGAATACAGGAGACAGAAGACAGAAGAATAGGAGTCCGGAGTCTGGAGCCAGGAGCCAGGAGCCAGGAGTCAGGAAACTGAGAAGGCCATCCGTCGGCCGGCGGATCGTGCCCAACACCCCGAAGGGGTGATCTTTTAGTAGCCGTAGGTTTTAACCTACGGAGAAGGGCCCCTTACCTCCTCTTTACAACCCTGAAAGGGTTGACCAAAATCTGCGAAATCTGCTTAATCCGCGTAAATCTGCGATTCTGACAACTCGGGCAGGGGCAAGCCCCACCCTTACGTGCCCATACCCCATACCCCGTACCTCCCAACACCCTTCTCCCATTCCTCCGTATCACTCGTGATATTTCCCGCAATCCCGGCATCACCCGTACCTGACGGATCATCCCGACATCGTACATCCGCGGAGGTTGCGCCATGTTCACCCTGGCCTTGGTCTTTTTCATTCTCGCCGCCCTGGGAGGCATCACCATGGCGGCCATGCACTTCACCGGCAAGTCCATCCCCATGATCCTGGCGGTGGTCCATGGAGCCGCCGCCGTGATCGGCCTGGCGCTGTTCCTGGTGGCCGTCATCGGAGTGGGTGCCGGGGGATCGGCCGTGGCCGCCCTGATCTTCTTCCTCCTCGCCGCCGCGGGCGGATTGGTCATGTTCCTGGGGTACTACCTGCGCGGTCGCCCCCTCCCCTCAGGCCTGGTGGTCGTTCACGGTCTGGCGGCGCTTACCGGGCTGATTCTGTTAATTGTCTACATATCCGCGGCCCACGCGGCCGTGGACCTGGAATTGCCCGAAGAGGTGGACTCATGAGCCGCGGCATTCGCGTCCAGGGCCACCCGGTTCATCCCATGCTGACGGATTTCCCCATTGTCTTGTGGGTTACCTCCCTGCTGTGGGACGTCATCGGACTCATCCTGGGGGGACCGTTCTGGCACGCCATGGCCTACTGGAGCATCCTGGCGGGCCTGATCCTGGTCATCCCCACCGCGGTCACCGGCTTCAGCGAATACTTGACCATTCCCCGGGGCAATCCGGCGGAGAAAATCGGCCTATACCACCTGTCCGCCAACATCGCCGCGGCCACCGCCTTCCTGAGTAGCCTGCTGGTGCGGGAAGGGCCGGCCACCCCGCCGGGAACCTCCCTGTTCTGGCCCCTTGCCCTATCCGTCCTGGGTGTTCTGCTCCTCCTGGGGGGCGGATGGCTGGGCGGCGACCTGGTCTTCCGCTACGGCATCGGCCAGGAGCCGGCGCCTGGGCGTCCCGTGCCGCCGGAACCGGAGCACCGGGTGGAAATGACGGAACCGGAGCCCCGGTAATCAGCCGTTCCCGCACAGATTTTACTCCGGATTCCACTTGCTTTTCTTCCCCTTTTGCTGCATATTACACCAGGCTGTCCCCGCCACGGAGTCAGAGCCGTCCCGTATGTGTGCTCCCGGGGGCCGGCCCCTGACTCTTTTTCCATCCGTCGAGTTCCCATGAGACAGCGCAACGTCAGGCCGGGCGAATCGGTGTGCCTGCTGAAGGTCAGCCTGAGCGACGGGTCCGGCAACACCAGGGATATGCCCTGGCGCACCGTGGCTCTCCCGGCCGGAGCCTCCCTGTACGACGCGGCCCAGGCCATCGTCGCGAGCTTCGATTTTGATTTTGATCACGCGTTCGGATTCTACGACAATCTCAAGCTCTGGGGTAAGCCCAGGGAAGGCTATGAACTCTTCGCCGACATGGGCGAAAAAGGTGAGTTCCCGGGCACCAAGAAAGCCCCAATCGGCCAGGTTTTCGACCGCCGCGGCAAGCGCATGCTGATGCTCTTCGACTACGGCGACCAATGGCCCTTCGTGGTGGAACTGGTGGAAACCCGCCCCGGCGAATCCGGGGAGAAGCTGCCCCGCATGATGCAATCCGAAGGCGAAGCCCCTCTCCAGTACGGCGACGAAGAAGATGACTGGGACGAGGATTCGGAAGAGAGTTGGGAAGATGAAGAAGATGAAGATGAAGGGGAAAACCCCGACGACACCCGCCCCCGGCGCTAAAGCCGGTATACCGTAAACCCCGCGGCCGCAAGAACGGGGGACCGTTCCAGGGCGGCCTGGATGACCCGAAAAACCGGAGATCACAGTATGCCACAGGAATCGGCCACTCTGGCCCGACTGGATACAGTCACCACCACCAAAATCCTGGATTCCACCGCCAACCCCGCCCCCCTGGGGCTGCTCGGGTTCGGCCTGACCACCGTCCTTCTGAACCTGCACAATGCCGGCTTCTTCCCCCTGGGCAGCATGATCCTGGGGATGGGCCTCTTCTGCGGCGGCCTGGCCCAGATCCTGGCCGGTCTGCTGGAATGGAAGAAGGGCAACACCTTCGGCACCACCGCCTTCACCCTGTACGGCATCTTCTGGTGGTCGCTGGTAGCCGCCCTCATTCTGCCCAGGACGGGCTGGGCTGAAGGCAACGACAATACCGCCATGGCCGCCTACCTGTTCATCTGGGGGCTGTTCACCGCGGTGATGTTCCTGGGCACCCTGCGGATCAGCCGCGCCCTGCAGTTCGTGTTCGCCTCGCTGACCCTGCTCTTCTTCCTCCTGGCCCTGGGCGACTTGACCGGCAGCGCCGGGCTGAAGACCTTCGCAGGTTATGAAGGCATTATTTGCGGCGCTTCGGCCATGTACACCGCCCTGGCCCAGGTGCTGAATGAAGTCTACGGGCGTCCCATTCTGCCGCTGGGAGGCGTGAAGTAGCCAGCGGTTGGGGCGATCGGAGATCGCCTCCGCCCGGCCACCTTGCGACACTTTCGTCACGCATCGGAAGAGGGGCGCCCCCGGCGCCCCTCGCTCATTTGGGGGGTCTCCCAAGGAAAAATGCGCATAATTTCCGTCGCTCGCCAACATTGCCCCTCGTTCCGCCGAACTTTATGCAGGAGGATTCTCATGCGAATTATCATCGTCTCCAATCGTTTGCCCATCGCCGTAACCGAAACCGAGGGGAAGCTGGACTTAAAACCCAGCGTCGGTGGATTGGTTTCGGGACTGAATGCCTACCTCGACAGCCTGGAATTGTCATCCTTCGCCGGCGCCGATCACCTGTGGATCGGCTGGCCCGGCGGAACGATCCGCGAACGGAACAAGAAAGAGCTGGAAGCCCGCGCGCTGGCCGAATTCAAAGCCCAGCCGGTCTTCATATCCGAGAAGACCATGGACAAGTTCTACCATGGTTTCAGCAACAAAACCATCTGGTCCCTGTTCCATTACTTCCCCGCTTATACCAGTTATGATGAGGACTTTTGGACCGAATACGTTCATGTAAACGAACTGTTCTGCCAGGCGGTGCTCCAGGCCTACCGCCCCGGCGACGTGATCTGGATCCACGACTACCACTTGATGCTCCTGCCGGCCCTGCTGCGCCGGGACCTGCCGGACGCCTCCATCGGCTTTTTCCTGCACATCCCCTTTCCTTCCTTCGAGATATTCCGCCTGCTGCCGGCCCGCTGGCGCGCGGAAATTCTGGAAGGCCTGCTGGGCGCGGACCTGATCGGCTTCCATACGCACGACTACACCCAGTACTTCCTGCGCTGCGTGCTGCGCATCCTGGGCCACGAACAGAACGTGGGGCAGGTCATGGCCGGAGGGCGCATCATCCGCGCCGACACCTTCCCCATGGGCATTGACTTCACCCGCTACCAGCACGCCGCCGACGATCTCGAGATCCAGGAAGAACGCGACCGGTTGCGCTCCATTCTGGGCGATTCCCGCGTCATCCTGTCGGTGGACCGCCTGGACTTCACCAAGGGCATCCTGAACCGCCTGCAGGGCTACGAGACCTTCCTGCGGGACAACCCCCATTGGCACGGCCGCGTAGTTCTGATCATGGTGGTGGTCCCCTCCCGCACCGGGGTGGAGCGCTACCAGATCATGAAACGGCAGATTGACGAACTGGTGGGCAAGATCAACGGGAAGTATTCCAGCCTGAACTGGACCCCCGTCATCTACCAGTACAAGTCCCTAAGCTTCAAGCCGCTGACCGCCCTCTACGGCGTCGCCGACGTGGCCCTGGTGACCCCCCTGCGCGACGGCATGAACCTGGTGGCCAAGGAATACGTGGCCGCCCGGCCGGACCGCACCGGGGTACTGATCTTGAGCGAACTGGCCGGGGTGGCCAAGGAGCTGGGCGAAGCGGTCATCATCAACCCCAACCACATCGAAGAGATCACCGAGGCGCTGCGCACCGCCCTGGAAATGCCGGTCCCCGAACAGATCCGCCGCAACACTATCATGCAGACCCGGCTGAAGCGCTACAACGTGGTGCGCTGGGCCGACGATTTCCTGATCCGTCTGCGCGAGCTCAAGGATGAACAACGGGTGTTCAACGCCCGGTTCCTGTCCCGCCACCTGCGCGACCGGATCGTTTCGGACTTCCGGGATAGCCGCCGGTCGCTGCTGCTGCTGGATTACGACGGAACCCTTTCCAAATTTGCCGAGGATCCCCTGCTGGTCCCCCCTTCGGCGGACGTGATTGATATGCTGCGGCGGCTGCGCGAGGGGGGCACCGACGTGGTCATTATCAGTGGGCGCGACCGGCAGACGCTGCAAGTCTGGTTCGGCATGCTGGACCTGGGCCTGGTGGCCGAGCACGGCGTCTGGATCCGCCCCGTGGGCAATGAGTGGAACCTGGTCATTCGCGTGACGGCGGACTGGAAACCGCTGGTCATCCCCCTGATGGAGATGTACTGCGACCAACTGCCCGGCTCGTTCATCGAAGAAAAAGAGTACGGCGTGAGCTGGCATTACCGCAAGGCGGACCCGGAGCCCGCCGCCCAGCGGGCCAAGGAGCTGATTGACGACCTGGTCAACCTGACCGCCAATGCCCAGATCCAGGTGCTGCAGGGGGCCAAGGTTGTGGAAGTCAAGTCCGCCGGCGTCAGCAAGGGGACCGCCGCGGCCTGGTTCCTGGCCCGGGGGGAATACGACTTCATCCTGGCCGCGGGCGACGACTGGACCGACGAAGATCTCTTCAGCGCCGTCCCCGCTTCCGCCTACACCCTGAAAGTGGGAGCCACCCAGTCCCACGCCCGGTTCCATCTGCGGGGCGTACCGGACGTGATCGCTCTGCTGCGCGACTTGGCCGACCAGTCCCCCGCCCAGGTCGCCCCCTCACAGGTCTTGGGAAAATTGGCCTGACCGCTCCGGCGGCGGCCTCTTCCCGGAGGGTTCATGAAGTTCATTGAGATTGTGCGCCTGGCCCTGGCGGTCGTCGTCTGCCAACTGGCCGGAGCGGTGGGATCCCTGTTCACGCGTCCGGCCATTCCCACCTGGTACGCCGGACTGGAGAAGCCCTTCTTTACCCCACCCTCGTGGGTGTTCGGCCCGGTCTGGATCACCCTCTATCTGCTGATGGGCATCGCCGCCTTCCTGGTCTGGAACAAGGGCTGGGACCGGGCCGACGTCCGCGCCGCCCTGGCCGTGTTTGGACTGCAACTGCTGCTGAACGTGGCCTGGTCGGCGCTCTTTTTCGGTCTGCGGTCCCCGCTGCTGGGCCTGGTGGACATCGTCCTGCTGTGGCTGGCCATCCTGCTGACGGCCTACCTGTTCTTCCAGATATCCCGCCCGGCCGGCTACCTGCTGCTGCCCTACCTGCTCTGGGTCACCTACGCTGCGGCGCTGAATTTCTCCCTGTGGCGCTTGAATTCCTGACCTCGGAGGCCGATAAAACAAAACCGGCGGGATCGCGATGATCCCGCCGGTTTGGCGTTGGAATAAGCGAACGAATCGGTCTAAAATCCGCTGGCCAGCGGTGGCTTGGAGCGCCGGGTGTGACAGCGTTCCTGAGCCCGCTGGACCGCCATGACCACTTCCAGGCCTTTGAACGGCTTGCGGATGTAGTCCTCCGCGCCCAGGGTGAGAGCTTCTCGGATGGAGAAATCCTGATTGAAGCCCGTCATGATGACCACCGCCACCTGGGGGTGAATCCGCTTGATCTCCTGCAACAGCCGGAATCCGTCCATGCGCGGCATTTTCACGTCGCTGACTACGACGTCGAAGCTCTCCTGGGCCAGCATCTGCAATGCCTGCTCTCCGTCCTCGGCTACGGCGACGTCAAAATCGTGATCCGTAAACAGTCGCGCCAGGGTTTCCCGGATATACCTTTCATCATCAACCACCAGTACTCTCATATCACCTTCCATGATCCCTTGTTCACGTTAGATAAGGTTGCAATACAGCCATGAATTCCGGCGGTATACGCCTGGGCTTACCCGTCCGGTCGGTAAAACAGTGCACGGTGAAACCGGTCACCAGGGGATCCGCTTCCAGGCCGCGGAAGATGGCGTAGTCGAACCGCAGCCGCGCTCCGGTTACCGCGGCGATGCGGGTGCACACGGTCAGCAGATCGTCGTATTCCGCGCCCCGGTGGTACCGGCACCCCGCCTCGACGATGGGCAGAATCAATCCCTCCCGCTCCAGGTGCGCGTAGGGCTTCCACAGCCGCCGGATCAGCTCGGTGCGGCCCGATTCGAAGAAGGCGAAGTAGTTGGCGTGGTAAACGACCCCCATGCGATCGGTATCCGCATAGCGGACTCGCACGGTAACTTTCTGATTTTCAGCGAAATCGGCCGGACTCACGGAGGCCACGTCCCGTTCGCCGGTCTCGCGGCGGGCGAATCCCATATATGATACGTTTAAAGACCTGACTTTATTGTCTCTGTGTTCTGCGTTTAACTCTTGGCTTTCTCCCAGCGGCCGGCCTGGAAGTAGCGGGCGTGGCGCCGCTTGATCAGCTCGGCCACGGGCAGGGCGCACAGCTCCTGCAAATGCCGGTCGAGCGTCTCGCGGATGCGCTCCGCCGTCTCCAACGGATTGCGGTGAGCGCCGCCCAACGGCTCGGGAATAACTTCCTCGATCAGGCCCAGCTCCTCCAGATCCCGGGCGGTGACCCGCATGGCCTCAGCCGCGCGCGGCGCTTCGGCGGAATTGCGGTACAGGATGGAGGCGCAGCCTTCCGGCGAGATGACCGAGTAGATGGAGTTTTCCAGCATCAGGACGCGGTCGGCCAGGCCGATGGCCAGCGCCCCGCCCGATCCCCCCTCCCCGATGACCACCGCCACGATGGGCACCGGCAGGTTGGCCATCAGCAGCAGGTTGTTGGCGATGGCCCGTGCCTGGCCGCGCTCCTCGGCGCCCAGCCCGGGATACGCCCCGGGCGTGTCTATGAAGCTTAAAATGGGGCGCTGGAAGCGCGCCGCCAATTCCATCAGCCGCTGGGTTTTGCGGTACCCCTCCGGGTTGGGCATGCCGAAGTTGCGGTACAGGTTGTCCTTGGTGCCCCGCCCCTTCTGGTGCCCCATGACGAACACCGACCGCCCCTGGAAGGTGGCGAATCCGGCCACCACGGCGGCGTCGTCGGCGTAACCCCGATCCCCGTGCATCTCCAGGAAATCGGTAAGGATGCGCCGGATGTAGTCCAGGGTGTAAGGGCGCTCCGGGTGGCGGGCCAGTTGCACCCGCTGCCAGCGCGTCAGCGACGAGTAGACGTCCGCCCGCAGCTTTTCCACCTTCTTTTCCAGGCGGGCGATTTCGTCGTCCAGCTCCATCTTGCTGTTGCCCGACAGCAACTTCATTTCCTTGATCTTTTTCTCCAGATCCAGGATCGGCCGTTCGAATTCCAGGGCGAACATTTCGGCCATGACAGCACCTCGCAGTTATCCAGCTACAAGTCAGAGGTCTCAATGGTGATGAAGGTCATACCCGGACGGCCTCGCGGGGAGGAGGCAGCCCCGGCGCGGCTCACTTCCGCCGGCGCTTGGAGGTCATCTCCAGGCGCAGCAGCGGGAAGCCGTCCTCGCCGCCCCCGGTCTCCCGGGGGATGATGCGGAAATCCAGAGTCCGGCCGGAGAGGTTTTGAATCAGTTTGATGATCCGGTCGTAGGAGGCCTCGGAAGAGGAGAACAGCACCTCCTGGATGGCCTCCGTCTGGATGATGCGGTCCATCTCCTCGGCGCGGCCCAGGACCGGCGCCCCGGCGATGATGTCTCCCACCCGGTCTTCCTGGAAAGCCACGTACCCCACCGGGTGCAGGTCGCTGGCGGGATCCTGCATCAGGCGCAGGCAGAGATCCCGGGCCAGGTCGTCCGTCCCCACGATCAACACCCGGCGGCGCATCCAGCGCCGGCCCGAACTTGATGGCCGGCGCACGAAGCGGCGCACCAGGAGGCGCCAGCCCGGCATGGCCAGGGCCGTGCCCGCGGCGAACCAGAGCACCACGAACCGGGAGAAGGCTCCCTGTTGAAAGAAGTAGGTGAAGGCCGCCGCTACCGCCGCGCCGCCCAGGGCCGCGTAGAGCGCCCGGCGGCCCGAAAACCGATAGCGTCCGTAGACTCCCAGGGCCAGCCCCGATCCCAGGTAAAACAGCGAGTAGAGGGCGTTGACCGCCCATACGGTGGCGGTGTACCCTGGATCCATGAAGCGGATCCACCGGCCCAGGTAGATGAGCAGGTTCAGGATGAAGATATCGGCCAGGGGGAAGGCGGCTTTGGACAGAGCGAACACCAGGCGGCGTTCCCCGGCCTGAAACCAGAATCCCAGGGTGATCAGCCCCCGGGCCAGAACCGAGGCGCTCCCCGTCAGGTTCTTGGCCACGAACAGGCGCATGGCCCGCCGGAAGTGGTAATCGTGATCAATGCTGGACCGGCGGGTGCTTTCCCCCTTGAAATGCACAATGCGGGTGGCGGGGGAGTAGATGATGCGGTATCCCTGCTGGTGAATGCGGTAGCACAGGTCCAGGTCCTCGCCGTACATGAAGAAGTCCGGGTCGAATCCCCCCAGTCGCTGCAGCAGGTCCCGCCGCACCATCATGCAGCAGCCCGACAGCGCGTCCACCTCGTGCTCCCGGTCGGGATCCAGGTGGGTCAGCAGGTAATGGCTGAAACGGGGATTGCGGGGGAACAGCGCCGCCAAGCCCGACAGGTAGCTGAAGGCCACCCAGGGAGTGGGAAAACCCCGCTTGCTGCGAGGTTCGAAGCGGCCGTCCGGCTTGATGATCTTGGGGCCCACCGCCCCCGCCTCAGGGGAAGCTTGCAGCCGTTCCAGAAGCCGGCGCAGGGTATCCTCCTGCACGAAGGCATCGGGGTTCAGCACCAGCACCGCTTCGCCTCGGGCCAGTTCGAAGGCCTGGTTGTTGGCCCGGCCGAAGCCCACATTTTCCCGGTTGGCGATCAGGGTCACGTCCGGATAGCGCTGCGCCACCATGGCGGCGGAATCGTCGGCCGAAGCGTTGTCCACCACGATGGTCTGCACCGCCAGGCCCGCGCTCGCCAGGCGCACCGACTGCAGGCAGTGATCCAGGAACGAGCGGACGTTGTAACTGACGATGACGACGGTGATATCAACCTGGGACATGGGCTTTAGAGCCGGCCGAACATGCTCTGAAACTTCAGCTTCCACACCATCCACACCGCCTCGCGGACGATCCGGGAGGACATCTTGGAATGGCCGCCCACCCGATCCGTGAACACGATGGGGATCTCCTTGACGCGGAAACCCCGCTTCCAGGCCCGCAGGCTCATCTCGATCTGGAATGAATACCCCCCCGAGTGCACGCGGTCCAGGTCCAGGGTTTCCAGCACCTGGCGGCGGAAACACTTGAACCCGCCGGTGGGGTCCTTCACCGGCAGGCCGGTGATGGTGCGGGTGTAGATGGAGGCGCAGTAGGACAGGAGCAGGCGTTTCAGGGGCCAGTTGATAACGTTCACGCCGGTCAGGTAGCGGGAACCCAGCACCAGGTCGGCCTCCTTGATCGCCTCCAGGAAGCGCGGCAGGGTGTCGGGATCGTGGGAGAAGTCGGAGTCCATCTCCAGGATGTAATCGTAGCCGTGCTCCAGCGCGTAGCGGAATCCGGCGACGTAGGCGCGGCCCAGGCCCATCTTGCCGGGGCGCTCCAGGAGGAAGAGGCGGCCGTCGTAGCGGGTCTGCATCTCCCGGACCAGCCCGGCGGTGCCGTCGGGGGAGTTGTCATCCACCACCAGGACGTCGAACAGCGGCCCCTGCCTCAGCACTTCCGGGATGATCTGGGTGATGTTCTCGGCTTCGTTGTAGGTGGGCATGACCACCAAAGCCCGGGCCTCGGGCGCGGCGGCGGGATTCATCGGGTTTCACCTCCATGGGTGGTCTGCAGTTGCTCCCGTTGCAGGCGGTACTCCTGGAGTCCTTCGCGGATGCCGCGAGGCAGGAAGGAGAGGTCCCGCCTGATCTTTTCCAGGCTGAAGGACGAATCCGCCGGGCGGGGGGAATTCTGCTTCAAATCCGCGGTCTTCAGGGGCAGGATGCGCTCCGGATCCTCGCCGAACTGCCGGGCGATCTCCCGGGCGAATTCCCAGCGGCTGACGGAATCCCGGCCGGAAATGTGGTAAATCCCTTCCCGCTGCAACTGGATGAGGCGCCCGATCCCTTCGGCCAGGTCGTCGGCCAGGGTGGGCGTGCCCCGCTGGTCGTCCACGATGCGCAGCTCGCCCGGCTGCCGCAGCTTGTCCAGCACGAAGCTGACGAAGTTGGACCGGATGTCCGGGGCCACGCCATAGAGCACCTGCGTGCGGACGATGGTGTGGGGCAGGCCAGCGCCCCGCAGGGCGTTCTCCCCGGCCAGCTTGGACTTGCCGTAGAAGCCCAGGGGGGCCGTGGGGTCGGTCTCCCGGTAGGGGGGATGCCGGCCGTCGAAAACGTAGTCGCTGGACAGGTGGATCAGGTGCGCGTTGCTCTTCTTGGCGGCGCGGATCAGGTTTTCCACCGCCAGCACGTTCAACCGCCAGCAGCGGTCTTTGTCCATCTCGCAGCCGTCCACGTCGGTCATGGCCGCGGTGTTGAGGATGAACGAGGGATGGAATTCCTCCACCACCGCCGCCACCGGTTCCCGCTGCGTGAGGTCCAGAGAATAGTAGGTGAAGCGGTCGCCGGAGAGCGCGCTCTGCGGCGCCAGGTCCACGCCGGCGACGATATTGGCCGGCGCCAGCAGGGCGTGCAGCTTCCGGCCCAGGAGCCCGTGGCAGCCGGTGATCAGCAGCCGCCGGCCATAGGGAACGAAATGATGCAACAGGTCATCCGCAGCCATGGGTATGCCGTTGAAATACCAGAGGGAGGACATGGGCAAGCAAGTGCTGAAATAATGCAAGGCGAATGAATAGAGGCTGTCGAAATCCCGGGAACGCCCCGGCAGTCATCTTGGATACGCCGCGCCGCCGCCCGGCGTTCCCGGCAAATTGGGTGCAGAGGGGTATTTGTGTCGGCCGGATCAGGTCTTCTGGAACAGGTACAACAGGGAAGATCCCTGCTCCGGACGCAACCCGTTCAGGAAGCTGGCAGCGCCCAGCAGCAGTCCGCGGGCGGCGTACAATCCCGCCGCCGGACCGGATTTCCAGCTCAGTTCCGAGAGCAGGGCATGGTAGAAGGGATCCAGGGGCAGCGCCAGGGAGCGAAGGAAGCGGAATCCGAGGGGTTCGAAGAGCGCTTGCAGGTCCTGCCGGCGGAAATGGTACAGGTGCCGGGGGGCATCCCAGGCCACCCAGCGGGAGCCGTAAAACCGCGCTTCCAGCGAGGCCGGATTGGGCAGGGCCAGGGCCAGGCGACCGCCGCGCCGGAGCCGCCCGGCCACCCGGGCGGCGGAGCCGCGCAGGTCCGGCAGGTGCTCCAGAGCGTGCCAAGCCGTGATCAGGTCGAAGTCCAGGTCGGGCAAGGGTGCGGTGACGGGATCCCCCACCACCACCTTGACCCCCAATTCGCGGGCCTGCCCGGCGGCCGCTTCGTCCAGTTCCAGGCCCCAGGCTTCCCAGCCGCGTTCCCGCATCCGGGCGGGGAATTCTCCCGATCCGCAACCCACGTCCAGCAAACGGCCGGGCGGCAGGTCCCGGGCTGCCTGGGCCGCCTTCCAGTCCACCGAGAGGGGCCGCAGGATCCGGTAGAGAAGCCCGGTCCAGCCGCCGCCCCGGCGGCGATGGGGATCGTATCCGGCGGCGCGGTAGTACCGGCCCAGGTATTCCGGCCGGGGGCGGGGGTTCAGATACAAAAAACCGCAGGAGGAACAGGCCGCCAGGCTAAACGTCTCTTCCTGCGATACGCCGGCCGCCTGAGCCCGGGAAGGGCTCAGGCGGTCTTGTAACGTGTGAACCAGGCGGAAAGTCGCGGTTCCGCACAGGGGGCAGGGGATCTCCTCCAGCTCCGGGAGACTCCGCACCCCACTACTCGTCATAGGGATTCCAGTCGGCCGCCGGTTCAAAGTAAACGCGCAATCCCACCATGGCGAACGGGCCGCTGAAGTCCGCCTCGAAGGTGTTGTAGGTGGGGTTGTTGGGGTCGGCACTGGGCCAGTAGGCGATCAATCCCTCGTTCGAGCGACCTTCCGTGGTGCTGATTTCCCGGAAGTACTTAAAGCGGCTGACCGGCGCGAAACGGTAGCCGCCGCCCGCGCGCAGCGAGATCGCCGGCGTCAGGAAGAACTCGGCGCCGACGTCGCCCAGGAAGCCGAAGGAGCGGCCGTGCGCGCCGAAGAAAGACATGCTCGAGCCGCTCTGCCCCAGGTAGGTGCCGGTGACTTCGCGATCCAGAGAACTCATGTAGAAGGCCGGGCCGGCGCCGAACTGCAGGTTGAAGCGGGGGGCGATCAGCCAGTAGTAGTTGGCCGTCAGGAACAGCTCCACGGTGTTGATGAAGACCCGGGCGGAGACGTCCTGGCCGTTCATGCCGAGGCCTTCCGCGGTGGCGCTGTCCTGTCCCATGACGTTCAGGCCCACGTGCCAGCTGAAGTACGGCGCACTCTTCATCAGGAACGATATGCCGCCGCCCAAGGCGCCGCTGGTTTCCGTGAAACTGGACTGGGCCGCGGTCCCCGCGAAGCTCTGCACGAAGGCGTTGGGGTCCGAGTCATTCATGTACAGGCTGTAGCTGCCGCGCAGCTCCACCCCGCGCTTGTGAGGGAAGTCCTCGCTCTGCGCCGCTCCGCCGGCGAGTAGCATGATGATGATACCGATGCATGCCAACCACTTTGATGCGCGCATTGTTCCTCCTGTATTCAGCGTGAAGCAGTGTATTCCTAAAGCGCGTGCCGGTGCAAAATCTGCGCGGTTTCGGTCTTGCCCAGCAGGAAATGCTGGACCACCACGCTGCCCCGGTACATCTTTTTCATCACTTCGCGGTCGCTAACGCGCCGGTTCTTCTGTACCCGGCGCCGCTTGGGCAGAGCGCGGCAAAATGCAAGCGGCAATTGCACTTGCACGGCCAGCGCTGCCGGCCCCCGGCGGAAGTCCCGCCGCAGGAAGGAGAGGGCGATGATGCCCCACTCAAATACCACTCGCAGCGGCAAAATCCAGACCAGCCGCGGCCAGGAGTAGTTCTTCACCAGGCAGATCAGGCTGTTGCGGTGGTTCAGATACATCTTCCACCGTTCCGAGTTGGGCAGGGTGTTGCCGGAATAGTGGTACACCACCCCCCGGGGGACCCGCAGGCCATGGTACCCCGCCAGGTGCAGCCGCCAGGCCAGGTCAATTTCTTCCATGTGCGCGAAGAAATCCTCGTCCAGCAGGCCCACTTCCTGGAGGGCCGAGCGGCGGTACAGGGCCGCCGTGCCGCAGGCCCAGAAGATTTCCGAAGGCGAGTCGTACTGCCCCTGGTCCTCTTCGATGGCCATGAAGGTTCGCCCGAAGGCGAAGGGGTAACCCAGGATATCAATCAGTCCGCCGCCGGCGCCGGAGTAATCAAAGCGCCGCCGGTCGCGGATGTTCAGCAGTTTGGGCTGGGCGAAGGCCGCCTGAGGATCCTGCTCCAGCGCCTCCACCAGGGCCCCCAGGGTGGCGGGATCCTGGATCGTGTCGTCGTTCAGGAGCAGGACGTAGCGGCTGTGGGAGATCCGGATGCCGGCATTGCATCCCCCGGCATAGCCCAGATTCTCCTTCAGCGTCAGGATGCGCACCTCCGGGAACTCCGCCTCCACCATCTCCCGGCTGCCGTCGGCGGAGGCGTTGTCCACCAGGATGATCTCGAAATCCCGGTAGTGCGAGGCGGCCAGGCTGGCCAGGCAATCTCTCAAAATCCCCACGCCCTTCAGATGGGGGATGATGACGCTCAAGGAGGGCGGGGACGGCATATCAGGGCGCTCCGGAAGCCAGTCTGCGGCGGTATTGCTCCAGTTGATTGCGGGCGCCGGTATCGTTGGGATGCGACGCCACCCAGCCTTCCAGCAACTGGACGGCCTTGACCGCATCCCCCTGGCGGTCGAAGATCTGCAGCAGCCCGCCCACGGCGTGGCCGTTGTTGGGGTCCCGGGCCATGATCTGGCGGAACATCCTCTCGGCCTCGGCGAACCGCGCCGCCTGGTAGTAGGCGGTAGCGACCTTCAGCATGGTGCCGGTGCCGGGGTCCTTCTGCAGGGCTTCCTGGAAAATCTTCTCCGCCTGTTCCGGTTGGTCAATCTGCAGGTACACCGCCCCCACCCGCAGTTGTCCTTCGGCGTCCAGCGGCTGCATGCTGACTTCCGCCAGCAATCCGCGAGCCTGGTCGTACATCTTCATCTGCGCGTAGGCGGTGGCCACCTGGAGGCGCTCCTCCAGGCCGGAGTTCCGAGTCAAGACCTGCTGGAACTGCTTTTCCGCTGCGGCGGTATCGCCTAGCCATTGCAGGTAGACCGCGCCGTAGCGGTAGCGCTTGTCCGCGGGCAGGTTCGGCTGCGAAGCCAGGCGGTCCATGCGCCGGCGCAGTTCTTCGGGCCGGCCCAGGTCGGCGTAGAGGCGTCCCAGGTGCAGGGTAATCTCGTCGGCGTTGATGGGGATCACGTCTTCCGGCACGTACCGTTCCATGCTGTCCAGGATGAACAGCACCTTGTCGTGGTCGGAAAGTTGATCGAAGCTGGCCAGGGTCTGCTCCGGTGGATTGGCGCCATGGTAGACCGCCGTGCCCGGGAGGTTGCGCTCCAGGTAATAGGTAGCCAACTGCAGGAACGCGCTGCGGTAATTCTGCAGCAACCGGTAGACGTTATCGTCGTAGTGAATGTCGGGGTTGTCCAGGTTGCGGTAGTAGTCCTTGTAGGTTACCAGCAGGTTCCGGCGCATCAGTTCAGGGTCAATTTCCTGCCCCTTCACCGGGTTCAGCCGGAAGGCCAGGCCTTCCATGGTCAGGTGATCGCGCAGGCCGATCATGTTGGAATTGGACACCGTCACGGCGAAGTAGATGGGCTTCTTCCACTGGTTGGTGGCCACGATGTCAATGATCATGATGTCCTGGACACGCAGGAAGTTCGGTTCCCCAGTGTCGCCCTGTCCGGTGGGCAGATGCATGGTGGCCGGCACGTCCCAGGCGATGGTGCCGCCGTCGGGCGTGGGGATGGACAGCACCGTGGGCTTCTTGGGATCGTTCTTGGGCCAGTAGCGCTTGCGCAGCGCCGTCATGTCGTGCTGGTCCAGGTACCGGTCAATGTACTCGTCGGAGAAGGAGATGGGGACCTGGGGATCCATGTGCTTCAACTGCTTGATATACCAGCCGGTATTCAGCAGCGACAGGTTGACCACTCGCACGTCCTGGCGCACCCCCATGACCTCCTGCAGGTACCACAGGGGGAAGGTGTCGTTGTCCCCGTTGGTGAAGATGAGGGCGTCGGGGGCGCAGGTTTCCAGGATGTTGCGGGAATAATCCCAGGCCACCAGGTTGCCCGACCGGTCGTGCATCCTGTAGCTCTTGGCCAGCATATTGACCGGCAGCGCCAGGGTCATCAGAACCAGACCGCCCAGGACGTAAACACGGGCGCGCCGGTCCCGGCCCACCTTGGCCAGCCATTCAAGCAGCGCCTGGGCGCCGATGGCGATCCAGACGGCGAAGGCGTAGAAACTCCCCACGTAGGCGTAATCCCGCTCGCGCGGCTGGGGGTTATCCTGGTTCAGGTACAGGATGATGGCGTACCCGGTCATGAAGAACAGGGTGAGCACCACCAGCGCCCGCTTCCGGTCCCTGGAGACATGATAGGCCAGCCCGAACAGCCCCAGCAGCAGGGGCAGGGCGTAGAACTTGCTGAAATCCACCCCCGCGCCCTGGAAATCGCCTTCCTGCCCCACGAACTGCCACAGCAGGTAGCGATTGTACATGTAGTTGACCTGGTAGCCCCAGAAGAAGTCAGCTTCGCTGCTGTAGTTGGGGTCGTTGTTCCAGCGGCGGGTCATGATGGGCACGTCGCCGTACTGTTCGCGGTTCAGGTACGACAGGAAGCGCTCGATGGTGTCCGGGTTGTTCTCGTCAATAGGCGGATCCAACTGCGAGCGGATGAAGATGGACCCGTAGGTGGTGTAGCCCAGGATGATCAGGAACGCCGAGGCCAGGGCCAGGAAGGCGATCCGCTGCTTCGTCTGCAGCGCGTACCAGGCGCCCGCCCCGACGGCCAGAAAGATGATCACGGGGATCACGGCGCTGATCTGGAAAGTGGCCGGCAGGTACTTCACGATGCCCGGGTAGACCACGGCGAATCCGGCCCCGGAGAGGGCCAGCATGACCAGGAACGAACTCCAAGTGAATTCCCGCTTGCGGAAGTAAATCACCAGGGCGATGGCGGGAATGGCCAGAATGTTCAGCAGGTGGACGCCGATGGCCAGGCCGGTTATATAGGCGATCAGCAGCAGCCAGCGGTCGCTGCCCGGTTCGTCCGCCTCGTCGGCCCAGCGCACGATCAAGTAAAACACGATGGCCGTGAAGAACATGCTGATGCCGTAGACTTCCGCTTCCACCGCATTGAACCAGACGCTGTGGGTGAAGGCCAGCACCAGAGCGCCGATGGCCGCGCCGCCGTAGTTGATCAGGCCGTCCACCAGGGACCGCTCGGGGCCGCGGTACAGGCGAATCAGGCGCACCGCGGTCAGGTACAGCAGCATCACCGATAACGCCGTAACCAGAACGCTGATCAGGTTCACTCGCCAGCCGATATCTCCGAAGGGTAAATTGCTGAACAGGTGTCCGATCAGTAAATAGAGCGGGGATCCCGGCGGGTGTGGGACGCCCATGATGACCGAACAGGCGATGAATTCGCCGCAGTCCCAGAAGGAGAGCGTGGGCGCGACCGTGTCCAGGTAGATGATCAGGGAGAAGAGGAAGAGAAAGGCTGCGAAACTCTTGTGCAGGGTCTTCAAGCTCATGGAAAATCCGAGGTGTAGGGTATGGCTGTGTTTACTGGGGGCCGGCCGTAGCGCGGCCGTCACAAGGAGTAAACAACTTCCGGCGGCCCAGGTTCCCGAAAATGCCGCCCGGACCGGCCTGCAAATGCCTGTTATGGCGGAACTTGCGCCCGCGCAGGGGAAAGCGGCCCGGCGGGCGGGGAATTTTTGCCGTAGTGGGTTAATTTACGAAATTAATCCCCGCGAGTCAAGTGCTGATACACAAGATTGTCTGCGGTTTTCAGGCGGCGGATTCGACCTTTGCAGTCCGTTCCCGCCCTTCCACGTCCAGCCACTTGCGCCCCAGGAACAGGGTGATGGGGGAGATCATGGTGGAGGCTCCCACGATGATCCACATCAGCTCGGTGTTGCGCGGGCCTTCCGGCGGGCAGAGGTTGGCCAGCAGGAGGCCTGTGATCGGCCCCGCGCCCACCTTGGCGAAGAACATCGGCACCTTGGACAGGGCCATGTACGAGGCCTCCTTGCCCGGCGGCGCGATGGTGGCGGTGTAGTCGTAGAGCCGCGGCGAGTAGAGGGCCTCCCCCAGGGACAGCATCACCTGGAAGGAGACGATCAGCATGATGCTTTCCCCCAGCCCCAGGAAGAACACCGACCCGGCGCTGATAAACGCGCCCCAGACGATCACTTTGTAGGCGTGCATCCGGCCGGTCAGGGCGGTCATCACCGGCACCAGGAAGATGATGATGAAGGGGTTGATGCTGTAGAGCTTCCCGGTCCACTCCTTCAGGCCAATGCGCTCCATGTACAGGGGATAAAGCGAGTGATTGTACTGGAAGATCATCTTCACCAGCACCAGCAGGAAGATGAAGCTGATGAAGATCCAGAACTTCTTCTCGATGACCACCTCTTTCATCACCTGCCAGGCGGTCTTCTTCTCCGGCTTATCTACCGTCGCTGGGGTGGGGGAGGCGCTTTCGCCCGCCTCCGCCTCTTCGGTTTTGGGGATATGCTTGCGGAAGAAGAACAGGATCAACACCAGTGAGGCCACGGTGGCCAGCAGTCCCACCAGGAAGATGACCTGCGTGGGGCGTACCAGCAGTTCATGCCCGAACACCGGAAAGCTCATCACCGAAGTGAAAGCCTCGCGGATGGGGTCCAGGGTCAGCCCGGCGGCCAGCGATCCCACGTTCATCACCACGTAGTACCAGGAATAGGCATACTTCTGGGTCTTGCGCGTGGACGACAGTTTCACCGCCGCCGAGAGCAGGGGAATCAGGTAGGCGAACCCGATCGACAGCACGAACAGCCCCGGGTAGATGATGGCCGGTTCCACCGTGAAGGTGATCACCGCCCGGCCCACCAGGGCGATGACCAGCCCCACCAGCAGCGCCTTCTTGATCCCCATGGCGTCGGCGATGAAGCCCACGAACAGCATGAAGAAGGACATGGAGGCGGAAAAGACGCCGAAGATGGTCCCGGCGGCGGTATCGGACAGCCCCATGTCCTGGGTCATGAAGATCATCAGCATCAGCACCGAGCTGAAGTAACAGAGGCTTTCCAGGATCTCCACGGCGTAGACGATCCAGATTTCGCGCGGACAGGTGAACAGGCCCTTCAGCCCGTGCCAGTAATCCAGGGCGACAACTTTCAGCGCGCTTTGCGGCGGTGCGGCGGTGATGGTGGACATGGGTTCCTTGGTTGTGTCAGGTCTTGATGAGGGGACGGATGAAAAAGAATCCAGAAGCCAGAAGAAGAGTACAGGAGACAGAAGACAGAAGAATAGGAGCCAGGAGCCAGGAACCAGAAGAAAGTAGTCGGTAGTCGGTAGTAAGGAGCCAGGAGTCAGGAGTCCGGAGCCAGAAGCCAGAACCCAGAAGCCAGAACCCAGAAGCCAGGAGCCAGAAGCCGGGAGCCAGAAGCCGGGAGCCAGAATATCACCCCGCAGGGGTGGTCTTTTCGTAGCCCCAGGTTTATGGTCATAAAGTAATTAACCAGCTAAACGCTGAATGGTGTGGTGGCATGCTTCCCACGCAGTGGTCCCTTCGGGATGGTTCCCGGAGGGCGGGGGTAATCTCTGACCTCCGCACTCGCGCCTGCCCCGTTCGCTACTCTCCCCTCCGCCTCGGCCCTCCGGGAAACGAAGCATGTGAGGGAAGCCGTCCGAGGGAGCATGCTTCGTCTCCCGACC
>QZKQ01000121.1 GCA_003599535.1 Candidatus Zixiibacteriota bacterium
TCTTTCCCAACACCGGCTCAGCTACGAATCCCCAGTTCGGCAATCCCATATACGGGTGGCAGAATATTCCCGCAGCAGGAGGATACGCCACTTGCTGGTATGACATTGATCAGGACGGGGACTTGGATCTATTCTGGGCTTCGATGAACGGTTATCAACCGTTGTGGTTTTACCGGAATATCGGTACACCAACCAATGCGCAGTTAGTCTTGGAATCGCAGAATTTTCTCCCCACCGATATGGTCGTAGCGTACGGTAGCATAGACATAGTAGATATTGACAATGATGGCGATGGTGATTTTCTATTGTCCTCCTCCAGCGACGGCGGCATGATGTTCTTCCGCAACACCACCGGGGACACCGTCTCCGTCTCCCCCTACACCAAGCCCCGCCCGCAGCGGGTGATGGATTTGTCACTGTCACCCCAACCCGGCAACCCCACCACCGCCATCTCCTTCCACCTGCCCTACGCTCAGGAGGTGGACCTGGCGGTGTACAACCTCCTGGGAGCCAGGGTCGCGACTCTTGTCGCCGGAATGCAGATGGCGGGAGATCACACCTTCACTTGGGATGCGAGCGGGTATGCCTCAGGGGTGTACCTGGTGCGGCTGGAGGCGGGGGGAGAGGCAGCGGTGGAGAAGGCGGTTATTCTTAAGTGACATCAAATAGCAAATAGAAAAGATTAAATATCAAATGTCAAATATGGTCGTTTTCCATCATCCGGCATTAAACCTCCCCCGGCCTGGGGTGTCTAATGGGCAGATCTTTACCAGCATCGGTGTCTCCGGTACGTGAAATCGAACGTTCCAACCGCAAGCCAACCATCCAAGGAGGCAGCATGCGTACACCCCGTGTTTGGCTCCCGGCCCTGATTGGACTGGCGCTCCTCGCTTCGGCCGCGCCGGCCATCCAGGTGCACGTGGACCCCGTAAACGTTTCCCTGAATCCCGGCGATACGGCCTATTTCACCGCCCGCGCCGTTAACCAGCAGGGTCAGCCCATCCCCGCGCAGTTCACCTGGTCGGTGTTCCCGCCCAACCTGGGGCAGATCACCCCCTTCGGCCGCCTGACCGCGGGCAACGCCGTCATGAACGGGCACGTCCGGGCCACGACCGAGATCGGCGGCCAGGTCTATTACGGTCAGACCGCCGTCCACCTCGTCCCCACCAGCCCCAACCTGGAAGTGGAAGTTGATCCCGCCACCGCCACCGTGGCGCTGGGTCAGCAGGTGGAATTCGAGGCCGAACTGGTGAATCCCCAAGGCCAGCCGGCGCCGCACAGCCCCTGGCTCTGGTTCGTGGATCCTCCCAACGCTGGCTTTGTGACGCCGCAGGGCGTGTTCCATGCCGGCCCGGCGCTGGCCTCCAACACGGTGCAGGTGGTGGCAGAATGCGTGCACATGGGACACCTCTACCTGGCCGCCGCGGAAGTCACCGTCACGCCCGCGCCGGAACCCTGGGTGGCGGTGCTGCCGCCCCTGGCCTTCTGCCCGGTCAACGGCACGGTGGACTTCAACGCCGTGCTGCACAGCACCACCGGCCAGCCGCTGCCGGCGGAATCCTGGACCTGGACGGTGGATCCGCCCACCCTGGGCGCGGTCAGCGACACCGGCCTGTTCACCGCCGGCGCCGACACCGGCACGGGCTGGGTCCGGACCGTGGCCGCCTACCAGGGCCAGCAGTACGAAGGCCAGGCCCTGGTCCACGTCGGACCGCCGGGGCCGCCTCCGCCGCCTCCACCGCCTCCAGGAGGGGGTATCATGGGCCTGGTGCAGGGCCAGACCAGCACCGGGTTGATCCCCCTGCCGGGCGCGCGCGTCACCGCCCTGCCGCAGCAGCCGGGCACTCCCCCGCGCAGTGCCATGACCAACCCGCAGGGCGTGTACATCCTGGGCAACCTGCAGCCGGGATCCTACATCGTGAAGGTGGAAAAGCCCGGCTTCCTGCCCTGCTTCTATCCCGCCTCTCCCACGCCCCAGGGCGCCACGCCCGTGGCCGTGGACACGGTCATGGTGGACAGCATTGACGTGGTGCTGCTGCCCGGCGCCCGCATTACCGGCGTGGTGGTCAACCAAGCCACCGGCCAGCCTCTGGGGCAGGCCATGGTGGTGGCCACCAAGCTGGGTTCGCCCTTCGTACGCCAGGCCTTCAGCCAGCCGGACGGACATTACGAAATCGGCGGGCTGATCGCGGGCGACTACGTGGTCCGGGCTCATCGCATGGGCTTCCAGCCGGAATTCTACGACAACGTCCCCACCTTCCAGCAGGCCACCCATATCCCCGTGACGCCTCCCGCCGTGGTGGACAGCATTGACTTCAGCCTGGCCCCGATGGCGCCGCCGCCGCAGGGTGGGTCCATCGCTGGGGACGTGACCGACGATTCCACCGGCGCTCCGGTGGCTCCCGGCTGGGTCATGATCTTCCCCCAACAGGGGCCGGGCCAGCCGCGCATGGTCCCGATCAATCCGCAGGGGCATTACGTGGCCAACAACCTGCCGCCCGGCAACTACCTGATGCAGTGCTGGGCCCCGGGGTACCTCGGCGAATTCTACGAGAACGCCTCCACCTGGGCGCAGGCCGATCCGGTGGCGGTGGTGTCCGGACAGCAGACCGAGATTGACTTCGGCCTGGCTGCGCAGGGCCTGGGCGACTACCGCATTTCCGGGCGCGTCGTGGACGCCTCCGGCGATCCCCTGTCCGAGGTCAGCGTCTACCTGGAAGACAGCCAGGGCGGCGCCCTGTATCATGCCGTGACCCAGGCGGACGGCTGGTATGAAGCGGCCTGCGATCCGGGCCAGTACCGGGTGCGCGCCGAGGCGGTAAGCTACGAAGGGCAGGTCTGGCCGGAAGCGGTTACCGCCACCCTGGAAGGGACCGGCGACACCGGCTTCCTGCTGGAACCGGCCGCGCTGTCCGCTGATCCCGTTACCCCGGCGGCGGCTGAGAATTACCGCCTCCTGGACGCCCGCCCCAATCCCTTCAATCCCGCCACTGTGGCGCGCTTTGAGCTGCCCGCGGCGGGGCACGTCAGCCTGCGGGTGTACGACACCGCGGGGCGGCTGGTGCAGGAACTGGTGAACGGCTGGCGCGAGCCGGGTGTGCACGAAGTCACCTTCGACGCCTCCGGACTGACTTCCAGGGTCTACCTGCTGAAGATGGAAGCGGGAACCTATTCGGCCGTTCGGAAGATGGTGCTGCTGAAGTAATCGGTGAACCGGGGTTTCAAAGCAAAAGGCATAATGAACAGAGGTAATGTATGGGGCGCGAGCGATTGCGCCCCATTGGTTTTTCAGCACTTGCCCGGTAATCCAACCTCTTTTTCACCCCATCCGTATCTATGTAAAGATTTGGGATTCTAACTTATTGGTATTTATGCTCTTTTAGTCCGATCAACTATTCAGGTGAATCGTCGCATATTCTCGGTAGCCATGTTTTCAGGTTAGTTCACCATGGAGCGCACGGGGAGCTTCGGATTTCCTGCTTCGTTCTGCTATTGATGTACGGTGCGGTTCCGGTAGAGGCTACCGGATACCGTTACTACGCCCATACTCCTCCAAATCACGCCTCTCGCGGCGCTGCATCAACCCTCGCCCAGGAAATCCTCACGGCTTCCCCTTGGTTCCCAATCCTCAAAGTTGCTTGTGTTATCATTACTCTGCAGGAAGGAGTGCGTAGATGAAAGCGGTTGTTTTCCACGGCATCGGCGACATTCGCCTGGATGAAGTGGATGAACCGGTCATCCAGGATCCGCACGACGCCATCGTCCGGCTGACGGCCAACGCCATTTGCGGCACGGATCTGCACATGATTCGGGGGACCATGCCGGGAGTCAAGCCCGGCACCATCCTGGGGCACGAAGGGGTGGGAGTGGTGGAAGATATCGGCCAACAGGTGCGCAACTTTCAACCGGGCGACCGCGTGGTGATCGCCTCCACCATCGCCTGCGGCTTCTGTTCCTACTGTCGCGCGGGATATTTCTCCCAGTGCGATAACGCCAATCCCAATGGACCCCGCAGCGGAACGGCCTTCTTCGGCAGCCCTCAGGAGAATGGCGGATTTCACGGCCTGCAGGCGGAGAAGGCCCGGATCCCCTGGGCCAACGTGGGGATGTTCAAGCTGCCGGACGGAGTCACCGACGATCAGGCCATCATGCTCTCTGACATCTTCCCCACCGGCTATTTCGGAGCAGACTTGGCCGAGATCAGACCGGGGGACACAGTGGCGGTATTCGGCTGTGGTCCGGTGGGGCAGTTCGCCATCCTGAGCGCCCTGTTCATGGGCGCCGGGCGGGTGCTGGCGGTGGATCACGTGTCATCCCGGCTGAACATGGCCCGGGCGCAGGGCGCGGAAATCATCAATTTTGAGGAGGAAGACCCGGTCCAGACCATTCTGGACCTGACCGGCGGTATCGGCGTAGATCGGGCCATTGACGCCGTGGGGGTGGACGCCGAGCACGCCGACCGCGGCCCGGCGGCCCGGGAAGCCAAGCAGATGAACGATGAATTCAAGCGGGAAGTGAAGATGGTGGCGCCCAAGTCCAATCCCAAGGGCGACCACTGGCATCCCGGCGACGCTCCTTCCATGGCCCTGCGGTGGGAAGTCCAGTCTCTGGCCAAGGCGGGGACCCTGGCCATCATCGGGGTTTACCCCCAGACGGTGTCATTTTTCCCGCTGGGCCTGGCCTTTAACCGGAATCTGACCATCAACACCGGCAATTGCCACCATCGCAAGTACATCCCTATGCTGCTGGAACTGGTGCAGAGCGGAGCGGTGGACCCCGAACGCATCCTGACCAACGTGGATTCGATGAGTTCCGCCATTGATGCCTTCAAGGCGTTCGATCAGCGCGCCGCCGGCTGGCTCAAGGTGGAATTGGTGCCCAAGGGAGCGCAGAAACGCCGTCGGCAACTCGAAGAAGAGGCAGTCTAGAGGATTCCAGGAATCACCCGGCGGCGCCGGAAGCGGCACGCCCATGCTCTTTCACATGGATCAACCAGCGATTTCTTCAGCGGCCGGCAGGCTCTAGGGGACCTCTGCCGGGACGTCGCGCGAGCGGTCCCTTTCGTTGAGAAGGAGACGGTATGGCTTTCAATCCCCTGAAAGAAAAGGGCATCCCCATGGATCAGCAGCCCGTGAATTGGGCTACCCTGAATGTGACGCCCTACGACAAGAATTCGGTGCATCCCTACACGCGCACCCGCATCATCCTGATGAACGGCATCGAAGTGGAAGCGGCGATCTTCAAGCACCAGTTCGCCCGGCACACGGATGACATGGAATTGAAACGCCAGTTGGCCATGAGCCGCCGCATTGAGCAGCAGCAGCAGAAGATGATCAATTGGTTGCCGCCGGGCGATGAATCTCCCCTGTCGGTGACCATCGGCTATGAGCAGGTGGCGGTGGATCTGACCGCCTGGCTGGCTCGCACTGAACCGGATCCGTACGTCAAAGAGGCGCTGGACTTCGCCTTGATCGAGGACTTCGATCACCTGTACCGCTATGCCAACCTGCTGCAGATGACGGAAGGCAAGGAGGCGGAGGAAATCACGCGGGAATACACCGAAATCATGCCCGGACGGCCCACCATTGCAGAGCACCGGCATCCGTATGATTCCATCCGCAAGCATTACGACAGCAAGAAGGCCCAGATGATCACCAAGCTGCACGTGATGACCATCATTTCGGCCGAGCAGCAGACCATGAACTACTACATGAACATCGGGCCGCTGTCCCCCAATCCCATGGTCCGGGCGCTGTACCAGGAAATCGCCATGATCGAAGAGCAGCACGTCAGCCATTATGAATCCCTGGCCGATCCCAAGGCCTCGTGGTTCGAGATGGCGTTGCTGCACGAATACAATGAATGCTATATGTACTATTCTTGCATGACCTCGGAGACGGATAACCGCATCCGGGATATCTGGCAGCTCTGCCTGGAGCAGGAAATCACGCACCTGCAGCACGCGGGGGAGATGCTGAAGAAGTACGAAAAGCGGGACCCGGCACAAATCATCCCGGAAGATTTTCCCGAATTGACCATTTTCCAGTCGAACAAGGATTACATTCGCCGGATCCTGGCCAATCAGATAAATCTGACGGCGGACGGGACGGAATTCAAGTCCGTGGACAGTCTGCCCTCGGATCACCGCTATCACCAGTATCAGTCCCTGGTCAACGGGGACGGGTTCGTGCCCAGCCGGGACGTCATTGAAGAGAACGTCCGGCAAACCGGAAACGAGTACCGCCTGGAGACGGAAGGGCCGCATCCCGTGGAGTGGTTGCGGACGAGCGAAGAGGTGACCATCTGACCGGTCGCCGGAGCGCTTTCCCGTCTTTCGGCCTGCGGAGATCATCAACAGTCGCGATTAATAGCAAAGGAGCACATTGCATATGGATGAAAGACAGTACACACCACCGGATCGGCCCGTGACGCGCGAAGGGTTCGCGGCCAAGGTTCGGCGAATTTCCTGGGGAGCGATTTTCGGGGGCACGGTCCTCGCCCTGCTGACCATGATCATTCTCTCCCTGCTGGGGTTGGCGGTCGGTTTGGGGAGCATTAACCCGGCTACCGGAGACGCCAACCTGTCCGGATTCGCCATCGGCGCGGGCATCTGGTGGGTCGTCAGCAGCCTGATAGCTCTGTTCCTCGGAGGTTGGGCGGCCGGACGGCTGGCAGGGGCTCCCCAAAAGCTGGATGGGGCCCTGCACGGCGCCGTCACCGCCGGCTTGACCGTGCTGGTCATGATCTTCCTGCTGACTTCCGCCGTGGGCGCCGTCATCGGCGGAGCCTTTGGGCTGGTCCAAACTGGTGCCTCACTGGCCGGACAGGCGGTGGGAGCCGTGGCTCCGGAAGTGGGACAGGCCATCGGCCAGCAGATGCAGGGTTCTGACGTCAGTCTCGAGGATATCAAACAGGAAGCGCGCCAAATCCTGCGCCAGACCGGCGATCCGGCTCTGCAACCCGAAGCTCTGGGTGAGCGCGTGGATACCGTGACCCAGGAGATGCAAGAGCAGATGGGGCAGGCCGCCCGGCAGCCGGGAACGACGGAACAGCAGTTGGACCAGGCGCTGGAACGGCTCCTCAGCCAGGCGGGCGACGTCATCAGCGAAGTGGATAAACAGGACGTGGTCAACGTGCTGATGGCCCGCACCAACATGAGCCGTCCGGAAGCCGAGCGCACCGTGGATAACTGGATCCAGACCTATCAGCAGGCCAGATCGCAGTTCCAGCAGACGGCGCAGCAGGTCGGCCAGGAAGCGCAGCAGGTCGCCGAGCAGACGGCTGACGTCGTGGCCCAGGCAGCCCTGTGGACCTTCATCATGGTGTTGCTGGGCACCGCCGCGGCGGTGGCGGGCGGACTGATCGGCGCGCCCCGGGATATGGTTTATGCCGGGACGGCGCCCCCTCCGCGCTACCGCACACGGGTGGAGCGCCAGCATGAGAGGAGCACTTCCGACGAGCGGCCGGTTCATGTTCGCCGCGACCGTATGGAAGAAGCAGAACGGTAATCATTAACATCACTTGAAGCTTGGCCGGCGCCGGTGTGCCGCGATGACGCGGCGGACCGCGCGCCGGCTGTTAAGCCGTTACCGGCGTTTACAACGGTCACAGTCGAGCGCCGGGATGGAATATTTCGCGAAAGGAGCTATTCATGAAGAGGCATGTGTGGGTATTGCTGGTGATGCTTTTGCCGCTTTACGCGTACGCACAGGTTGCCGTGCCGCCCCCGGTAGATGTGGTGGAAAGCACCACCGTGGTGCTTCCGGGGGCGCACTTCTTCGTCGCTATTCTAGCCGGCATCATCCTGGCTTTCGCTTTCCAGCTCATCCTGACGAATTTGTCTGTGGCGGCAGGCCTGAACGTGCTGGGCAGCGTCACCAAGTCGGGTAAACAGCCGCAGCGCGGCCGCCGTAGTACCAGTCAAGGCGATTACTATGTGGAAGGCAAGGAGCCTGGTGACCGCAAGGAGCAACGCCGGGATCAGGAAAACGAGGGGCCCCACGCCACCGTGCGCAAATTCAGCAGCGCCGCCGGCGCCTGGACCCTGATCACCGCCACCATCTCCCTGTTCTTCGCGGCCTGGCTGGGGGTGCAGTTGACCCCCGCCATCAGCCCCCTGATCGGGGCGGTGCTGGGTCTGTCCATCTGGGGTCTGTTTTACCTGGTCACCATGATCCTGGAAGTCAGCGCCGTGTCCTCGCTGATCGGATCCATCTTCAACATGGCCGCCACCGGCCTGCGCACCGCTTACCAGACGGTCTCCTCCGTGCTTACCAAGTCCCCGGAGGAAAAGATTGTGGACACTGCCGAGAAGATCGTTGAGAAGGCACGCGAGGAGTTCTTCGGGGATGTGGATTTCGACGATGTCAAGAAGCAGATCGGCAAGTACGTGGACCAGTTGTCCACACCCAAATTCGAACCGGAGGACTTCCGCCGCGAGATCGCCAAGCTGCTGGATGACGTGGAACTGCGCGCCGTGGTGTCGCACGACGAACCTTTCTTCGACGTGGACGTGCTTTCCGCCGACTTGGAAGCCAAGGGCGGCATGAGCAAGGAAAAAGCCCGCGACATGGCCGGGAAGGTTCAGGACGCCTTCGGCAAGATCCGTGAAGAATCTTCCGGAGACAAGAGCCGGGCGGACAAGGTGGTGGACAGCGCCATGCGCGTGGCCGGCATGTCCGGAGAAGACGCCCGAGGCTACCGCGAGAAAGTGGAAGACTACCTGCGCCGCACGGGGAAATCGGAACTGAACCCGGAAGGCATCAAGCGCGACATCGAGCAGCTCTTCCACGACCCCAAGGGCGGTATGACCTCCCTGCGCGAACGGGTCTCCCAAGTGGACAAGTCCACCATCGCCTCATTGCTGGCCCAGCGCCAGGACATGACCCGGGAAGAAGCCGAGCGCATCGCCGACCAGATTGACAACGCCGTGCACCAGTTAATCTCCGGATCGCAGACCGGCAAGGGCGCCGCCCAGTCGGCGGTACAGGGGGTGCAGGATCGTATTCTGGGCAAGGTGAGCACCTATCTGAATTCCCTGCACGAGCCCGAGCTGCGCTACGAGGACGTGGCCCGCGACATGCGCAAGCTGTTCTATGATCCCAAGGCCGGTGCCGAATCCCTGTTGAACCGCCTGAAGTCGCTGGACCGGGAAAGCCTGAAGGCCATCATCGCCTCCACCAGCCGCAAGATGTCGGAAGAGGACGCCGAACGCCTCTTGCAACGCATCGAAGGCGCCCGCGACAATGTCATCGAACGGGCCGAGCGCATGCGTGACGAGGTGGAATACCGGCTGGAACAGGCCAAGCAGGAAGCTCTGCACCAGGCTGACGAAACCCGCAAGACGGCCGCCGTGGCCGCCTGGTGGGCATTCGGCACCGCGCTGGTGTCGGGCATCGCCGCGGCGCTTGGCGGCATCATCGCCATCGGCTGATATCCTGTTGCCCGGACGGCCGGGCCATGCGCTGTACCGGCAGGGAGGCCGGACGGAACGGTCCGCGCCTCCCTGGCCGACCCGGCGCCGGATGACCTCCTTCTTTGTCAGCGGACATACCCCGGAATCCCGGATTTTGCGAGCACCTGTACAGTAACTCGCCACTTTCATTTTCCTGGAGTGTACTGTGAACCATCAGACTCGCAGGATGACCATCTCGCCCGTGTGGTTGCAGGTGGCCATTATCACATTCCTGATCGGTTTTTCCACCCTGGGATTCCTGGCCATCCTGAACCGCGCTGAAAGCCCGCCCTTCCCGGAAGAGGTCCGGGCGGCGGACGGCGCGGTCCTGTTCACCGGCGCCGATATCATGGCCGGCCAGCATGTGTTTCAGAAGAACGGCCTGATGCAGTACGGCACCATCTACGGCCACGGAGCCTACCTGGGGCCCGATTTCACCGCCCAGTACCTGCACAACGCCGCCCTGAGGATGGAGGAGTATTACCTCGCGCAGGGACTGTCGGAGGCGGAAGCCGCCGCCCGGGTGCAGAGCGACCTGAAGACCAACCGCTATGATCCCGGGACGGGCGTCCTGCCCTTCACCGCGGCGCAGGTGTACGCGCTGGATCAGGCCCTCGAATTCTACCGGGATTACTTCGGTCCGCCACAGACCCAGGAGGAGTTGCGCCGCCCGCATATTGCCGATCCCGCGGAGGTGCGGCGGCTGACCAGTTACTTCGCCTGGGCCGCCTGGACCACTTCGACGGCGCGCCCCGGCCAGAGCTATTCCTACACCAACAACTGGCCTCCGGAGCCGCTGGCCGGCAACCAGTTAACGCCCAACGCCCTGATCTGGAGCGCGTTAAGCCTGATCGCGCTGTTGGGCGGCACCGGGCTGGTGCTGTTCGCCTTCGGGCGCTGGGACTGGCTGGGCTGGCAACGCCGCTCGGAAGATGAATTGGAAGATGACCGCAGGGTCGTCTTCCGCAATCCCGACCGAGTCTCGCTGACCCCGTCGCAGCGCGCCATCCCCTGGTATTTTCTGGTGGTGGCGGGATTGTTTCTCCTGCAGGGGTTGCTGGGGGGCGCCAACGCGCACTACCACGTGGAGCCGCAGGGCTTCTACGGCCTGAACGTGCCCGACTGGTTCCCTTACAATCTGACCCGGACGTGGCACCTGCAGTTGGCCCTGTTTTTCGTGGCCGCCAGTTTCCTGGCCATGGGGATATTCATCACCCCCATGATCGCCCGGCGCGAGCCGAAGCACCAGGCCAAACTGGCCCTGGTGCTGTTCGCCGCCCTGGTAATCGTGGTGGTCGGCAGCCTGGCGGGGGAGGCGTTGAGCTACAAGGACGTCATCACCCGGGCGGGCCCCTGGTTCTGGGTCGGCGCCCAGGGCTGGGAATACCTCGACCTGGGCCGCTTGTGGCAGATCCTGCTGGTGGTGGGCATGGCCCTGTGGGTGTTCATCCTGTTCCGGGGGTTGCGGGCGCGCCTGAAGGGGGAGCACAAGGGCAACCTGCCCTGGCTGTTCCTGTACAGCGCCCTGTCCATTCCTCTGTTCTATGCCGTGGGTATGGCCTTCGGCAAGAACAGCGCCTTCGCCGAGGTGGATTTCTGGCGCTTCTGGGTGGTGCACCTGTGGGTGGAGGATTTCCTGGAAGTATTCACCACCATCATGGTGGCGTATATCTTCGTCCTGCTGGGAGTGGTGCGGCTGGCGGTGGCCACGCTGATCGTGTACCTGGATATCATCCTGTATTCCATCGGCGGCGTCATCGGCACCATGCACCACCTGTACTTCAGTGGGCAGCCCGCAGCGCACATGTCGCTGGGGGCCTTCTTTTCCGCCATGGAAGTCATCCCCCTGGTGCTGCTGACTTATGAAGCGTGGCGCTTCATGCAACTGGGCAGCCCGCAACGGGATCGTTCGGTCATGGGCGCCAGTTCGGAAGCCTTCCCCCACAAGTGGGCGGTGATGTTCCTGATCGCGGTGGGATTCTGGAATTTCCTGGGGGCGGGGGTGTTCGGATTTTTGATCAACCTGCCCGTGGTCAGCTATTGGGAAATTGGCACCCAGTTCACGGCCAACCACGGCCACGGCGCCATGATGGGCGTTTACGGGATGCTGGCCATCGGCTTCTTCATGTTCGTGGCCCGCTATTTCATCCCCCGGGACCGGCGATCGGAGCGGGCCATGAAGTGGTCCTTCTGGAGCCTGAATATCGGGCTGGCCTGGATGATTTTCGTCAACTTGATCCCGGTGGGCCTCCTGCAACTTTCCGACAGCGTGCGCTTCGGGTACTGGCACGCCCGGGAAATGGACTTCTTCCTGCAGCCGGCGGTGCGGATCATCGAATGGCTGCGCCTGCCCGGGGATCTGCTCTTCATCCTGGGCGGCATCGTGCCGATGGTGTACCTGGCGGGGAGGATGTTCGTTCACCGCCGCCGTGCCGGAGAAATCGCGCCCGGCGCCGCCGCGGATGAGTTCACGCAAACGTATGAAGCGGAATGACAGGATAATCCGGAAAATCCGGAAATGGGGAGCATTGCCTTAATTGCTGATCCCGGACGAGATCATGCCGGCCGGTGTCCCGGCCGGTTGTTACCCGGGACCTATAATCACGTTACTATTCAGGAGGATTTGACAATGGCACAGCAAGTTACCAAGAGCATCATTGTCAACGGGAGCCCGTCCGACATTTACAATCTCTGGTCGGACTTCGAGAACTTCCCCAATTTCATGCAGAACATCAAGTCCGTCACCAAAACCGGCGAACGCCGCAGCCACTGGGTCATGGAAGGCCCTATGGGTAAGGACCTGGAGTGGGACGCCGAGACCACGTCCATGGATCGCAACAAGCGCATCGCCTGGAAGAGCACCAGTGGGGACATTGACAACCAGGGCCAGGTGACTTTCCGGGAAATGTCCAATGACCGGACGGAAATCACGGTAATGATCTCCTATTCGGCGCCCGGCGGGAAGGCCACCGAAGCCATCTCCAAGATGTTCAAGGATCCCGAACGGCGGCTGGAGGAGGATCTGGAGAACTTCAAGGAGTACGCCGAGAGCGTGCACCAGGGGGTGACCACCCGGTAACCACGGAACTGCCTGGTCACAGTATCCCTTGCCGAGCCGTGGTGTGCAGCCTGCACCATTTGCTGGCCTGCGCGCCGCGGCTCGGCGCATTTGGTCCCTGCAGGAAAGTCCTTGCGGGAATGACACCCTCAACCAATCTCGCTGGTCATTACACCTGCGGAATAACCGTCCCGGAGCGTGAAGGTGTTCGATCAAGCTTGGGAAAAGATCCAGGGCATGTGGGAAGGTACGGTCCTGGTGTTGCCCAACCTGGGCCTGGCCCTGGTTATCTTCGTTCTATTTTTTTTGATCGGCAAGGGGATTCGCAACCTGGTCCGGCGGGTGGTCAGCATACGCAACCGGCACCGCAATCTGGCCCTGGTGATGAGTCGCCTGGCCCAGTGGATCATTATCTTCCTGGGGTTCATTGTGGCCGCCGGGATCATATTTCCCTCGGTCAATGCCCAGACCATCATCGGCCTGCTGGGCATCAGCAGCGTGGCCATCGGCTTCGCCTTCCGGGACATACTGCAGAACTTCCTGGCTGGCATCCTGCTGCTGCTGACCGAGCCTTTCCAAATCGAGGACCAGATCATCTTCGGCGATTTCGAGGGGACGGTGGAAGACATCCAGACCCGGGCCACCTACATTAAAACGTACGACGGGCGGCGCATCATCATCCCCAACGCCAAGCTGTTTACCGAATCAGTAATCGTCAACACCGCCTTTCCCCATCGCCGGCTGGAGTACGACCTGGGCATCGGATTCGGCGACGACATTGAAAAGGCCCGGCGGCTCATTCTGGAGACGATCCATGGGATGGAGGAGGAGGGAGTGCTGCGCGACCCCGCGCCCGATGTACTGGTAGTGGCCCTGGCGGAAAGTAATGTCAATCTGCGGGTGCGCTGGTGGATCAAGCCGCCGCGCCGCATAGACGCCCTGATTACTCAGGACAAGGTACTCGAGGCCATTAAACAAAAACTGGTGGAAAACGGCATTGACCTGCCGTTTCCCACCACCCAGGTACTGTTTCACGACCAGACTGAGGAGACCGATGGCGACCGTCGGCGGCAGCGGGAAGGCTGGCCCGCGGGCCGGGATGAAGTCCCCGAACCCCGCAGCATCGCTGTGGCCCTGGAAAAAGCCGGCGACCGGGCCGGGGCCTTGCAGGATGAAGAGCAGAGATAAGGAAGAGTGGAAATTTCAAAGGAATGCATCAGAATGAAGGAAATGGCAAACCACCGTCCCGAAGGCTGGCATCACGAACCGGTGAACGTGGAAGGAAAGAACGTTATCATCAGCGGCGGCACCACCGGCATCGGCCGGGCGGCGATGCTCCTGCTGGCTTCCCTGGGAGCCCGGGTGCTGATCTTTGGCCGGCATGACCGCGAGCTGATGGAGGCGTACCAGGAGGGTCGCGAGGCGGGCGAAGTCTTCTGTATCAAGGCCGACCAGTCCCGCCCCGAAGAAGTGAAGAAAGTATTCGCCGAAGCCGACACCCGCCTGGGGCCGCCGGATATTTTGATCAACAACGCCGGTTTGGGCTGGAAAAGCATCGAGCAGGGCCGCTACGGGGACTGGGAATACATAGTCAAAACCAACCTGATGGGGTATATGGCCTGCGCCCGCGAAGCCATCGTCCGGATGGACCCCCGGGGCGAAGGGCACATCGTCAATGTCGGTTCCATGAGCGCCGACCTGCGCGAACCGGGCTACGACGTGTACGTCGCCACCAAGGGCGCCATTCAGGCCTGGTCAGAATCGCTGCGCAAGGAAGTCAACGGGCGAGGCATTCGCGTCACCCTGATCGAACCCGGCCAGGTAGGCACGGACATGAAGAATTTGTCCGTAGAAGAGCAGTACCGGCAGATGGAAGAGAGAAAGATGCTCTCCCCGGAGGACGTCGCGGAAACCATTCATTGGTGCCTGGTGCAACCGCCCCGCTGCGACATCGTCCAGGTGCAGCTTCGCCCGGTCCTGCAACTGATATAACCGAAAGAATAAAGCGTCATGGATGAATTATTCGCCGTGACGCAGGAGAAACCCGCACAATATGTTCGAGGAAAATACCGGTGCCGGGCGGCCGGATCCGGTCCAGTCGGCCCGGCAGTCGGGGTTGCGGTACATCCTGGATGATCGTCCCGGCATACGCCGCCGCAAGGCGGGCAAGGGGTTCGCGTACTACGATCCCGAAGAGCGGATCATTCGCGACCGGGAGACACTGGCGCGCATCCGGGCGCTGGCCATCCCCCCGGCCTGGACGGAGGTCTGGATCAATCCGGCGGCTAACGGCCACCTCCAGGCCACCGGCCGCGACGCCCGGGGGCGCAAGCAGTACCGCTACCACCCCAGGTGGAGCCAGATCCGGGGCGAGACCAAGTACCATCGCATGATCGCCTTCGCCGAGGCGCTGCCCCGCATCCGGACGCGGGTGTCACAGGATTTAAGGCGGCCGGGGCTGCCGCGCCGCAAGGTGTTGGCCACCGTGGTTCACCTGCTGGATCGCACCGGCATCCGCATCGGCAACGAAGAGTACCGCAGGAGCAATGAATCGTTCGGCCTGTCCACGCTGCAGGACGAGCATGTCAGCATCGAAGGCGCCACCCTGCACTTTCAGTTCCGGGGCAAGAGCGGCGCGTGCCATGAAATCAAGCTGCGCGACCGCCGCCTGGCGCAGATCGTACGCCGCAGCCGCGATTTGCCCGGCAGCGAGCTGTTCCAGTACGTGAACGGGGAGGGGGAACGCCAGACGATTGATTCCGGGGACGTCAACGATTACCTGCGCGAGATCGCTGAAGGGGATTTTTCCACCAAGGATTTTCGTACTTGGGTAGGGACCCTGGAAGCGGCCCTGGCGCTGCAAGATCTCGGCCCCGCCGCTTCGCCGACTGAAGCCAAGCGCAACGTTGTGGCCGCGGTCAAGCAGGCGGCCGGACGGTTGCGCAACCGCCCCGCCACCTGCCGCAAGCACTACGTCCATCCGGCGGTGATCGAAGCTTACCTGGAAGGCGAAATCCCCGGGGTGACCGGGCAGGGGGTGATGGTGGACGAATCGGCCGAAGACCGGGCCCAGGAAGGGCTCTATCCCGAAGAACAGGCCATTAAGGAATTCCTGGAGCACCGGGCTCAGCGGGAATCGGCGGCCCCGCGTCGCCGCGCCCCCCTGCAGCCGGCCTGAGGTGAATCAAAACTGTATTGACACGAGGAATCCAGCCATGAAGTTACCCGGCAGCCTGGGCGGCTTGAGCCTCAGCCCGGGCATGATCAAGCAGTACCTGCAGGGGGCGCCGTTCCCCTTAAGCAAGCAGGGATTGTTGCAGTACGCCGCGGACAAGGGCGTGCCGCGCGAAGTGCTGGATCTGTTCGGTGATCTTCCCGAGCGAGAATACCGCAACGCGGACGAGGTCGCCCGGGACATGGAACAGATGCAGTAGGATCCGCGGAGTGGCGCCTCGACGGCGCCTCCGGGGTTGCCTGCCGCTCCGGCGGCCCCGGTCCGCAACAGGGAGCGGATAAGGAGAGCAGATATGGCCAAACATCATGGCAGCCACGACTCGGACGTCTCCGTCAGCCCGGCGCAGGTGGAAAAATACCTGAGGGGCATCAATTATCCCGCCAGCAAGCGGGACCTGCAGAATCACGCCCGGCGCAACAACGCCCCGGAAGACGTGATGGACACGCTGGACATGATGCCCGATCGCCAGTACCACAGCGCCGATGACGTGGCCGAAGGTATCAGCGAAGTCGAATAACGAAAGCATTCCCGCGGGTGCGCGGCAGCATCTAACTGCCGGGCACCCGCGGGAATTATCTGGCGAAATCGAACTTACCCCCATTTCCTCGCTGAAACATGCCAAAATCCATTCAATTCGTCGTCTCCACCGAGCGGACAGACGATTTCATCGAACGCCTGCGACAGCGCCGCGAGGTTATCGGATTGTCGCTGCATCGGGACGCCTCCGTCAAACCGCCCGGCGATGTGGTGGTCATCCAGTGCGCCAATGACGATACCGGCCGCCTAATCCATTTCGCCACGGAATCCGGCGCCGTGCGCGGCGGATCGTTCGGGACCAGCACGCTGGAGAGTCTGGCTGCTTCCCAGCCCCAGGAAAACCTGGACCGGGAAACGAATGAAGCCATCTGGGAAGAGATGGATACCCTGATACGCAACGAAGCCAATCTCACGCCCAATTATCTGGCCTTTATGGGGTTATCCGGGGCAGTGGCAGCCGTGGGCCTGTGGTCCAACCTGCTGCACGTGGTCATCGCCGGAATGGTGTTGGCGCCCGGTTTCTTTCCGCTGGTCCGCAGTATGTTGGGGGTGATCGCCGGACCCCGGGGACTGGTGTCGCGCGGTCTCCTGGCCACCTTGGCGGGGTACGGCCTGCTGGGTTTGGCGGCGGCGCTGACCGCCTGGCTTCTCGTCTGGTTGGATCCGGCGGCGACAACGAATCTGGAGACCCGACCATGGGTGCGGTACTGGAGCAGCATTTCCGCCTCGGGCCTGCTCCTGTCCGCGTTGGCGGCCATGGCCGGAGGTCTCGTGGTGACCACCCTGCGGCGGGATCTGGAGGCCGGGGTCATGATTGCCCTGGCCTTGGTGCCCAGCATGGGTATCGCTGGGATGGCGCTGGCTCTGGGGGACTTATCCCTGGCCGGCTCCGCCTTTTTGCGCTGGGTAGTGGATGTCGCCGAGGTGCTGATCTTCAGCGGAATTGTGCTGCTGGTGAAGCAACTCCTGTTCCATCGCCGCAAAACCCTGGTGGCGACCTCCGCCGCAGCGCCGGAGACCAGTCGCCGCGCGATGGATGTTTTCCCATGAATCGAGAACGCTCTTCCCCCTGGCAGCGGGAAGTGAATGATTTCGTGCGAGCCTTCAGCGGCGCCTTCATTTTCGGCATTCCGCTGCTCTTCAGCATGGAAATGTGGTGGATCGGCGTCTACGGCGACCTGTGGAAGCTGCTGCTGTTCCTGCTCCTGGCCTTCGGCATCAACCTGAACTTGGCGGTGTTCACCGGGTTCAAGCGGGAATCCTCCTTCCCACTTGCGCTTGCACTTCCCGTCACCGCTGCTTTTTCACCCCTGCGATAATTTCCCTTGATTTCTCCCTTCTCAATGTGTTATATTGATGGCACTACCCAACCCATGGAGGAATCATGCGCCTGCGAATTGCCGTATCCTTCCTGCTCCTGGCCCTGACCCTGGCCGGCGCGGTCCACGCCGCCGGCTACGTCTGGGGTCCCGGGGACGTCCCTGAGATCACCGATGAGAACTTCGGGCTGTACGAAGCCCGCCGCCCTGTCGGCATGACCATGGACGAGACCGACGACAGCACCGGCTACGACGCCCGTTACTACAACGTCGAGATCAAGTTCCCCACCACCTCCCCTTACAACATCACCGGCAAGGTGGATATGCACTTTACCGTGGATGCCGGTCCCTTAAACTACCTGAACCTGAACTTCCAGAACAACATGGTGGTGGACAGCGTCAAGGTCAACGGGGTATCCACCGTCAGCCAGTTCCTCGGCTCGGACGGCCTGCGCGTCACGCTGCCGGCGCCGTTGCCGACCGGGGCCAATGCCGTGGCCAGCATCTGGTACCACGGCGTGCCGCTGCCTCCTTCGCCGCCGCTCTATTCCGGCCTGGATTGGGATAACCACTTGGGCACCGTGATCATTTATTCGCTGTCTGAGGCTGAAGCCGCCCGCACCTGGTGGCCCTGCAAGGACGTACCCTTCGATAAGGCCGACAGCGTGCGCATGGTCTGGACCGTGCCCAGCAATTTCGTCGCCACGGGCAACGGCCTGCTGCGCAGCGTCACCACGCCGCAGGCGGGGTGGAAAGCCTACGAATGGGTGGAAACCTATCCCATCAGCACCTACCTGGTGGTCATCAACGCCACCAACTACAAGTTCTTCCGCAACTGGTACGTGAACGCGGCCCTGGATTCTCTCCCCCTGGACTACTACGTGTACCCGGAAGATTCCGCCGACGCGGTCATAGATTTCGCCTTCCTGCCCACCGTGGTCGCCTACTTCGCCTCTATTTATGGTGAATACCCCTTCATGAACGAGAAGTACGGGCATTCGGCGTTCCCCTGGGGCGGCGGCATGGAACACCAGACTAATACCTCCATCGGCGCCAGCCTGATCAACCCCTCGGGTACCTACCACTGGCTCTACGTGCATGAGCTGGCGCACATGTGGTGGGGCGACATGGTCACCTGTGAGACTTGGGCCGACATCTGGCTGAACGAAGGCTTCGCCACCTACAGCGACGCTCAGTGGCACGGCTTTTCCTCGGGACAGACGTCCTTCAACAACCGCATGAACAGCTTTAAAAGCACTTACCTGAGCTCGCTGTCCAGCCCCAGCCAGGGCGTGTTCCCCATCTATAACCCCACCTACATGTGGGGCGGGACGGTCTACCAGAAGGGCGCCTGGATCCTGCACATGATCCGCTATGTCATGGGGGACACAGTATTTTACAACAACTTCTGGCCGCAGTACCGCCAGCGCTTCGCCTTCGACTGCGTGACCACCGCCGAGCTGCAGCAGACCATCGAGGACGTCACCGGAGACGACTGGGACTGGTTCTTCAACCAGTGGGTCTACCTGGCCGGGCATCCCAAGTACCAGTGGGCCTACCAGACCCAGGTGCAGGGAGCCAACACAGTGGTCAACGTCTATATCAAGCAGAATCAAACCCTGAGCGCCATCTGGCCGGTCTTCAACATGCCCGTGGAGCTGAAGATTGTCCAGCCTACCGGCACACAGACCGTGGTCGCGCACGACAGCCTGGGCATTCAGTACTTCAGCTTCACCGTCCCGGGCACCGTCAGCAGCGTGCAGTTCGATCCCAATAACTGGATCCTGAAGGAAATCTCCACGGTGGCTTGGGTGCCGCCGATCTGGAGCCTGGACCTGAGCCCCACCGGCGCCCCCATCCAGATCCCGGCCTCGGGCGGCAGCTTCGCCTTCGACGTGACCATGCACAACCAGAGTTCCACGGCGCAAACGGTCAATGCCTGGATCATGCAGCAGCAGCCCAACGGAACCTGGCAGGGACCGATGCTGGGGCCGCTGACCCTGACCATCTTCGCGGGGGCCAACATCACCCGATCGCGCAACCAGAACGTGCCGTCCACCGCCGCGCCGGGCACCTACCTGTACGAAGGGCGCCTGGGGACCTATCCCAACTTCATAATCGCCGCGGATAACTTCACCTACACCAAGCTGACCACCGGCGACGGCGCCGCGGTCGCGGATTGGGCCAACTGGGGCGAAAGCTTCGACGCCTGGCTGGCTGAACCGGAAGCCGTCCCGGTCGACTACGTCCTGGCGCCGGCTCATCCCAACCCCTTTAACCCGGTAACGGCTCTGGGCTTCAGGCTCCCGGCTACCGGCTACGTCAGTGTACGGGTCTATGACACTGCCGGCCGCGAGATCAGAACATTGGTGGAGGGATGGCGGGAAGCGGGATCGCACGAAGTCACCTTCGACGCCTCCGGGCTGCCCAGCGGGATCTACTTCGCGCGGTTGAGTGCGGGGGGGAAGACGCAGGTACAGAAGTTGATTCTACTGAAGTAGTCGTGGCTCGTTAGTCGTTGGCAGGGGCGGCCCGGCGTGGCCGCCCCTTTTGTATTCTCTGTGTTTATCGCGTCTTTGCAGTGAATTATTTTCTCCTTCCCGCAGATTTCCCTTGACTTTCCTGCCAGGGTGCTGTATATTGACGGCATGCCCATGGTATCTTTCATCTCAGGGAGCCAGTCATGTTCCGGAGCAAGGAAGTCGGTAGATCGAAGCGTCCCCTGCCGGAGGTACCCATACCGGATTGGGCCGCCGGCCACCCCGCCTGGCTGAGACTGGAAGACCAGTTGGGATGGTACGACCGCAAGAGCGTTAAAACCCAGAAATGGTACAAACGGTTCAAGGTCGTCCAGATCAGCCTGGCGGTTTCCATCCCGGTGCTTAGCCATCTTCCCGGGACCCTGGCCATCTGGGTCATTTCCGTGGCCGGCGCCTCCATCGCCATCCTCGAAGGCGTGCAGCATCTGAACCAGTTCGCCACCCTGTGGGTCAGCTACCGCTGCACGGCGGAATGGCTGAAGCACGAGAAGTTCCTGTTCCTGGCGGAGGCGGGGCCGTACAAGGGGCTGAATCACAGGCAGATGCTGGTGCTCCTGGCTGAGCGAGTGGAGCAACTGGTGTCCACCGAGCACGCCAAGTGGATCAACGAAACCAGCCGCTCCCTCAAGAAGCCGGAAGGGGAAGAGCCCCGGGCGGCCTGAGACGCGCACCGGACCCGTACCGGCGGGCGCCCCGGCTGGGGTCTGCGCCACCGCGCATTCTTGCCGCCTGAACCATGCAACGGATCAAACCCCGGCCGGCAGGAATCCCCATCCCACCCCCGGCGTAAGTCGTCATACCCTTATCCCAGACCTTTTTCCCCCCGGCAAGATCACACCCCCTCATCTCACCTAAGACAGATTTTTTCTTGCATTTGCCCCTTCCTAACGCTAAATTTATAGTATTCGACAACTAACCGTGAGATGGCTGTTCTGGAACGCGTGCTCATCATCCGCAACCAGGGAATCGGAGACCTGCTGCTGATTACGCCGGCGCTGCGCGCGGTGCGGGCGCTGCACCCCGAAGCCCGCGTGGCCCTGGTGGTGGGGGAGTGGTCGCGTCCGGCGGTGGAAGGTAATCCCAACCTGGATGAGATCATCGCCTATCCCGACGCCTGGATCCAGAACAAGCAGCCTTTGGGGTACCTCCGCCTGGTGGCCAAGCTGGCTCGCCGCCGCTTCCACCGGGCCTACATTTTCCATTCCCACACCCTCATTCATCTGATCGCCGCGCTGGCGGGCATCCCCCGGCGGTACGGCTTCTTCGATCCCGGCCTGGGTAAGAGCGGCGCGCTGCTGACGGCCAAGGCCAAATGGCAGCCCAACACCGACCGTTACATCGCCGACAACTACCTGGACGTGCCGCGCCTGGCGGGCTTCTCCGGGTCCGACGTTTCCCTGGATCTGTGCCTGTCGCCCGAGGAACAGGCCGCCGCCGATGACCTGCTGGCCCGGCACGGCCTGGAAGGCGGCCGCTTCTTCACCGTGGCTCCAGGGGGGGGCATCAATCCCCGACAGAACGTCTTCGCCAAGCGTTGGGGCACGGAACGCTTCTCCGCCTTCTGCCGCTTGCTGCTGGGGCGTTACGGCCTGCCCGTGGTGCTCCTGGGCAGCAGGGGCGAAATGGAGATCAGCCGGGCCGTCGCCGCCGGAGTGGGGGAGAGGGTCGTGGACCTGACCGGCCGGGTTCCCTTCCGCACCAGCGCCGGATTGATCCGCCGCTCGAGGATGCTGATCAGCAACGACTCATCGGTAATGCACGTGGCGGTGGCCTACCGGGTGCCCAGCCTGGCGCTGTTCGGGCCTTCCAATCCCCGGTCGCTGTTGCCGGATTCGCGGCTGAACCAGTGGATCACCTCCGGCGTGGACTGCCAGCCCTGCTACTGCAACAGCCTCTTCACCGGCTGCGAGCATCTGCGCTGCATGACGCAACTGGCCCCGGAAACGGCCCTGGCGCGAGTCGAGGCCATGTTGACTCAGACGGAAACCAGGACGGGGTAGGATATTAAGGTCAGCACACCATTGATGTGGTGGCATGCTTCTGGCTCCCGACCGAGCAGTATGTCATCTCGAGAAGATATGCTCTTAACCGGTCGGGAGACGAAGCATGCAAACCTCACCAAATTCACCTCCCGCATGCTTCGTTTTCCTGATGGCTCCGCATTTTAACGTTTACTGCCTGACCAGGTCATAGATGCGTAGAAAAATAGTGGTGTTGATTCTGGCCCATCAGGAAACCAGAAGCATGCCACCACAGATAACTCCTGCAGACCTTTTTTACTATAAATATTATTGATAGCAATTTGTAACTGATCAGGTTATACAATCCCGGAAATCCTCCGGCACACACTAGATCAACCCCGGCAACCATCAGCGGAGACCATACATGGATCGCATGAAAATCCTGATGCTCAATCCCCCCTTCCTGAAGCGCTTCTCCCGGCCGCAGCGCAATCCCGGCGTCACCCGTTCGGATACGATGTACTATCCCTATTGGATGGCCTACGCCACCGGAGTGCTGGAGAAGGCGGGGCACGAGGTCCGCTTTTATGACGCTCCCGCGGCGGGATGGGACTACGCCGACCTCGAGACCAGGGTCCTGGATTTCAAGCCCGACATGATCGTGCTGGACACCTCCACGCCCAGCATCTACAATGACGCCAAGGTTCTGGATCTGCTGAAGGGCAAGTTCCCCCAGGCCAAGGGGGTCATGGTGGGGACGCACGCCACCGCCATGACGGATGAAACCTTCGGGTTGTCGAAGAACATCGACTACATCGCCCGGGGGGAATACGACTACACCCTGCGCGACCTGGCCAAGTTGATCGGAAACGGCGGTGACCCGGCGGCGGTGGAAGGCCTTTCCTACCGCCACAACGGCGCCATCGAGCACAACCAGGCTCGCACCCTGATCGAGAACCTGGACGACATCCCCTACGTCTCCGAAGTCTACAAGCGCCACCTGAACATCCGGGATTACTTCAATCCCGACTGTCTTTTCCCCAACGTCACCATCCTGACCGGGCGCGGCTGCCCCTACCGTTGCACCTTCTGCCTGTGGACCGCCACCCTGTCCGGCTACAAGACCCGCTTCCGGTCCGTGGACGCCGTGCTGGACGAGCTCATGTACATCCAGAAGAACTTCCCCGACGCCCGGGCGGTGTTCTTCGAAGACGATATTTTCACCATCAACGAGAAGCGCTGCCAGGAACTGTGCGAAGGCATGATCCGGCGCGGCTTCAAGATGAAGTGGAACGCCAACACCCGCGCCGACGTATCCGGCGAAACCCTGAAGATCATGAAGAAAGCCGGCTGCCGCGCCCTGTGCGTGGGCTTCGAAACCGGCAATCAGGAGATCCTGGACGCCTACGGCAAGCGCATCACCGTGGATAAATTCTACGAGTTCTCCAAGAATGCCCACAAGCTGGGTATCCACTTCCACGGCGCCTTCATCGTGGGCGGTCCCGGCGAAACCCGCACCACCATGGAACGCACCCTGAAGCTGGCCCAGGACATCAAGCCCGACACCGCCCAGTTCTACCCCCTGATGGTCTATCCCGGCACGGTGGAATACGAGCGCATGAAGGCCAAGGGGATGCTGGTCAGCGAGAAATACGAGGACTACCTGACGCCCGACGGCCTGCACAACTGCTTGATCCGCACCCAGGACAGTTCGCCCGAAGAGCTGGTGCGCTGGTGCGATTCGGCCCGGCGGCGCTTCTACCTGCGGCCCAGCTATATCTCCTACAAGTTAGTGCAGGGCTTGAAGGACAAGGACGAGATGAAGCGCACCCTGAAGGCATTCCGGGTGTTCATGAAGTACCTGGTGAAGCCGTCGGTGTGACGGGGTATGGGGTTGGTAGTACAGGAATCCCGACCTGTGTTCAGGGTGAACAAACCCTCTCCGTTGGCGTATAATAGATGAACGACAACGAGGCAACGATGAAGAAATTGACGATGATATATTGGCGAGAAGGCGATTTCTGGCTGGGCCGCATCTTGGAATTCCCGGAAATTATGACACAAGGGGAAACGGCCGAGGAACTCGAGGAAAACCTGAAGGATGCGTACCGGTTGATCGTGCTGGACGAAGTACCCGAAAACTACCAGATCAAAGAAATCGTCGCGTGAAACGCAAGGAGCTCATTCACCAACTGGTCGCCTCCGGGTGTACCCTCCACCGGCACGGCTCCAGGCATGACGTGTACCTCAACCCCCGCAACGGGAACAAGCAGCCTGTCCCGCGACATGCCGAGATCCACGATAAATTGGCCCGTCATATCATGAAGCATTTAGGGCTGTTGGAAAAGCCGGAAAATGAAGATTGAAATAGAAAGAGAAGATGACGGCCGCTGGATCGCCGAAATCCACAATCTTCCGGGTGTTATGGTTTATGGTGACAGCCGGGAAGAGGCCATCGCAAAAGTGCAGGCGCTGGCAGAGAGGGTGGTGGCGGAGCGGGATGAATTGCGGTAAGCGATAAGCTTTGAGCAGTAAGTAAAACCGGGAGATGCAGAGGTGCATCGCCCGGTTTGTGTTTATGTGGGAGCCGAAATTATTTTGAAATCATCACTTTCCCTGCTATATTACCCGTCCCCAAACCGGAAAGGTGGAATCATGAAGGGCGACAGATTATTCAAGAGAATCATCGGCGATCTACTCGCTATAAAAGACTGCAATCTCCGGGGCGCCGTCAAGGGATTGAACACCGCTGAAAACGTCCGATACTTCGAGAAGCGGGGTGTGGATATGAAGAAGGTGCTGCGGTTCTGCATGATCATCATGGTGGGCCGGGGTATGCTGTTGCCGCCCGGCGGGTATTACGACTGGGGTGAACTGCTCGATGAGTACAAGCGGGAGCACAGCCTGATGGACGACGAAGCCGTGGATGATTTGGAATGAATGGGTTACCGAATCAATCCGGTGCCCCACCGCTTGCGGTGGGATCGCCGATTTGGCAGGTAGCAGGCAGGTCAGGTTAGCCCGCCAAGGCGTAACCCAACGTGAAGAACATGATATTGGAATGTTGGGTTATGCTTCGCTAACCCAACCTACAGAATGCCAACGGGAAGGGCCACGACAAAGCGTGGCCCTCCGAATCCCACCCCTAATTCCTTCTCTGCGCCCTTCGCGTCTTTGCGGTGAATTTTTCCAACCCCTACTCCCCGAACTTCACCTCCGGCTCGGCTTCCCAGTTGCGGTTCAGTTCCCGGTGGGTCTCGTTCTGGCGCTGTTCGAACAGCTCGTTTAAGGACTTGCCCGGGGTGGTGGCGCGAGCCTTCAGCTCGGGCAGGATCTGCGCCTTGAGGATGACGATCAGCTCCCGGTCCACCCCGTCGCTCAGGTTGTAGCCGAACACGTAGCGCAGCCCCAGCACATACCAGGGAAGGTCCTTGAGAAAGGGGACTCCCTTGCGCACCATCTTGTAGTCGCGCGACAGCAGCCCGCCCACCATGGTGCTCTCGCCGTCCACCAGCAGCACCTGGGTGTTGGCCTGGGATTTGTTGATGATGGTGGAGACCGCTCCCGGTTGGGCGCTTGACCGTTCCGCGTGCAGGGACAGGTGGACGAAGTTGACTCCGTTCTCACTGAAGGCCACCGGCGTGACGGTCAGGATGGTGCCGGTGGAGAAGAAGTTGTCCAGCACGTTGCCGGCGAAGTCGCGGGTCTTGATGGAGAAGTCCTGCCCCACCTGCACCCGGCCTTCCCGCCCCGACACCACCACCACCTGCGGCTGGGCCAGGATCCGCCCCAGGTTCTGGCTTTCGAAAGCCTTCAGCAGGGCAGTGATGTTGTAGTCTATGCCGTTTTGCGTAGTGGAATAGTTGACGTCGCCTTGAAAAATCTCTTCCGTTACCTGGGTGGCGCCGTTGACCTCCAGGCCGGCCGACAGTTCATTCCCCAGCCGCAGCACCGACCAGTCCACTCCCGCTTCCGACAGCGCCCTCCGGTCCGCCTCGAAGAAGATGGCATCAATACGGACTTCCCGGGTCAACAGGCTGATCTCCTGCTTGTCCGGGGCAACGTTTTCCGCTCCGCCGGTGACTTCGAAGAACTTCTCGTGCGCCACGTAGCCCAGGCGGTGCGCCTTCAGGATGACCTCGAAGGCTTTCCGCCAGGGGAGATTGACGATGTCCAGTTCGATCCGCCCCTGGTGCTTCAGGGGGTCAATGATGGTGCGCCCTTCCTTGGCGTAGGACACCTTCGAGAGGACCATGAAGGCCTGGTCGAAGGTCATGTCGGACGACAGGGTCACGAGTTCGTCCGCGGCGACGTAATCCTGCGGCAGGCGATTCTGGGCCAAGCCCAGGGCGGCCGGCAGCAAGGCCAGCAGCAGGATGAGTTTTCCGTGTCGCATCACCGTATTTCCCAGGTTAATCATAAGTTGTCTTACTGCACGGTTTTGATCGCCAGCGAGACCTGGCGTGGCGGAATCAACTGGTCCAGGTCGAAAATGGCCCGGTTCTCATCGGGGAGGATGTCCACCAGGCGGCCCAGGTACACCTCGTCGCCCAGGTTCAGGATTTTTAGCTCGTTGAATTGATCCATCAGGTAAATCTGGTTGCCGGCCAGCGCCTTCAGGCTGGACTGGAACACGTTGGGCAGCCCCAGGTCGTTTTCCGGCACGGTGATGACCGGCTTGACCGGCGGCTTGAAAGGATCGTACCCTTGCGGCGGCTCGGACAGGTCGGAGGCGTACTGCACCGCATCAAAGCCGTCCCGGTCGGCGGAAAAGGCGGTCAGAAACATCTCGAAGCGTACCCAGTGATCGGTGATTTCCCCTTCCTCCGCCTCGATTTTCGCCTCCTCCAGGTGCAGGGAATTGAGGCGCAGGTAACGGGGCAGGTGCTCCAGATACCAGATGAAGCAGTAGAGGTCGGAGAAGCTGGCTTCGCCGATCAGCTTGTAACTGGCGGCGCGGACGCCGTTGGAGTCCACCACCGGTTCGGCGAAATAGTCGAAGTTCATCCGGCTGTCATCTCGCGCCAGGATCTGGTCCAGGTAGTCGTAGGTCTCGTGCGAGGATTCCTGCCGGGGAATGGCCTTGGAGCGGTAGGTCCAGAGATTGGTGACGCGGGCCAGTTCCGCCTGCACGACCCCCAGGCTGGCGGCCAGCTCCTCGTTGGCTTGCAGCTCTTCATGGACCGTGGCCTCCTTGGCGTGCAGTTCGTTCCGCTGGTCCTTCATGCGGAAATGGACCTGGTAGCCGCCGGCCAGGAATACCAGCAGCCAGAAGGCTCCCAGGATCAGGGTGGTTCGGAGAGCATACATGGTCTATCGGCCTCGATTGGAGATCTGGTGAATGAAGGCGCCGGCGCGGTCGTAATACTGGCTTTCGGGGAACTCTTCCATCAGCGTTACCAGCGCGCGGAGAGCGTCATTGTCCCGGTGCAGGCGCATGCAGGTTTGTCCCAGCATCAACAGGGCGGCCTCGCGCTTGGGATTGTCGGCGAATTCCAGGCATTCTTGGAAATAGCCGGCGGCGGCGGCAAAATCCTTCAGAGCGAAATGGCATTCTCCCAGCCAATACCGCGCCGGGACCGCTTCCCGGGAATCGGGATAATCCCGGACCAGGTCCTGAAAGACGGCCAGGGCGCCGTCCGTATCCGTGGCGCGCACCAGTTCGATGCCCCGGTGGTACTGATCCTGCGCCTCGGGATGGGTTTGCACCGCGACTTTGCGGGTGGCGGCCGGCAGCGAGCGCACAGAGGCTGGTTGAACCGGGCCCGCCTGCGCCGGCACTGCGGCGGGGTCATCCACCGGAGGCCGGGAGGCGGCCGGAGGCATCGCCGCGGATTCTTGGGCGGTTGATGGAGCGGGTGCGGGGGGCCCCATGACTACCCCGGCGACGTAGATCGCCGGGTGCGTCACGACCTCGACCTGGGCAGGGAGGGGTGGGATATCGGCCGGAGCCGGTTCCGGGGCGGGCGGGGTTTCGGCCGGCATCATGTCCGGAACGGGTGCGACGGCCTCGGATATCGGTTCTGTAACGGGCGCGGTGACGGGTTCCGTAGCGTTTTCGGTCACCGGTTCAGCGGGCGGCGTCTCCTCGGTCGGGACCGGGATGGCGCCTCCTTCCGTCAGGGTCGACCGGTCGGTGGAGGGCTCGGGAGCCGGTACCGGGGTCGGGATCTTGGCCGTGATCTCAAATTCGTAGGTGATTTCCCCCTCTTCACTGACCACCCGGGTGACCCGCTTCAGGTTGGTCTGGGGCAGCAGGTAGGACAACTGGGGAATGCGGTCCCGGGAAACGGACTTGCCGATCAGGGTAAACCCGGAGCTGTCGGACTGGATATCTTCGATCCAGATCTTGTTGACAATCTTGAAATCCTTGGACAGCTCGGCGAACAGGCGGCTCCACTTACCCGGATCCACGATCAGGGAATCCAGGAAGTCCAGGTTGGAGCGGTACAGGCTGATTTCACCCTGAAGCTGGTGGACCAGCATGACTTCCGGCTGCAGCGATTCGATGGTGGACTGCTTCAGGCGGATGGACTCCTGGTGTGACTTGATCTCGCTCCAGCGGCTCAATCCCTGGTAGGAGAGCAGCACCATCCCCCCGAACACCACCCCCAGCAGCGCGAAGCCGTGCCACGCCACCTTGAAGAATTTCTGGGCGTCGCGCACGGCGGGGGGCATGAGGTCGGTGTGCAGGAAACGGGAGTTGCGCCGGTCCAGGGCTTCCCAGGCCAGGGCCACGGGCACCGCGAAGTTGGGGAAGATGGCGAT
>QZKQ01000006.1 GCA_003599535.1 Candidatus Zixiibacteriota bacterium
GGGCGATCCCTGCCGGGGTCGCCCCTTTTGTTATGGGAGATAGGAGATGGAAGATGGAAAAAGGAAAATGGAAAGAGGAAAAGGTGGAAGAGGGAGGTGGGATAGGCATTCCTGCCTGTCGGTAAGGGAGGGGTGTAGGGGCGATGCATCTGCCGAGAGGAGGCCTCCACAGAGGGTCCCGGCGTCACCCTCTGCCGAAGGCAGCACCATTCGACCGGACGCGCAGATGCTTCGCCCTTTCGACGGTAGCGGCACCTCCTCCCCCGAAGGCAGCCTCATCCGACCCGGTGCGCAGATGCATCGCCCCTACACAGCCACCCTGCCATCCGACCCGTCGCGCAGATGCTTCGCCCTTTCCACGGCGTCCCTGCCGGCGTGTTGTGGCCGCCGTCAACTCGCGGGGTGACAAGATGAATTCTTTTCCTTTGCTTTTCCCTGAGTTTTTCTTTATCTTTTTCCAAAAGATGGTATCTTCATCCCGGTATCAAAAGGACCCGCCATGAACGCCTTCCGCCCGGCCGTTTTCGTGCTGGCTCTCTGTCTTCTGGCCGCTCCCGCCGGAGCCTACACCCTGTCGGGCTCCATTTCCGGCGCCCAGTGGCTCGGCGGCATCACCTACGTGTACGCCATTTCCACCAATATCCTGAATCCCACGTTCTCCTTCGGCCTGGTGCTGCTGGGCAACGGCACGTACTACGTCTTCAACGTGGCCGAAGGCGATTACCTGCTCTTTGCCTTCCAGGATCAGGACAACAGCCTGCTCCCGTCGCTGGGGGACCGGATGGGCTTCTACGGCGGCCAGATCCCCGCGATCCTGACGGTGACCGGGAACATGAGCGGCCTGGACATCGTTGTGGCCGAACTGCCGGTCACCGGCATCACCGGGACCATTACCACTCCGGCGGGACAGTCCGGACTGACCTTCATCCAGGCGGCCACCGACCCGGCCTTCGAGAATATCGCCGCCTTCAGTCTCCTGCTCGATTCCACCGGCAACGGCGACTACACCGTGTTCGCCGATACCGGGCAGTACTACGTGCGGGCCTTCCTGGACGTCAATTTCAATTTCTCGCCTTCGCCGGGCGACCCCCAGGGCTACTACGGGGCGCCCAACCCGCCCGCCGTGGTCAACGTGGCCGCGCCGGCCCAGAATATTGACATGGCCCTGCTGCTGCCGCCGGACGTGGATCTGACGCTGACTCCGGCGGCCGCCCCGGTGTTCATCCCTGGGGGCGGAGGCAGCTTCGATTACAGCATCGCCCTGGTCAACAACGGCTCCGCGCCGGTCACGCACCAGATCTGGTTCGACGCCGTACTGCCCAACCTCTCGACCTACGGGCCGGTGGTGGGACCGGCCAGCGTCACCTTGCCGGCGGGGGGATCCGGAACCCGGCTGCGGACCCAGGGCGTGCCGGGCGTGGCCCCGGGAGGCATCTACACCTATCGCGCCCGCTTCGGCCTGTATCCGGCCCTCGCCTGGGCGCAGGATTCCTTCCTCTTCACCAAGCTGGGCGACGACGATCCCGATCAGGGACCCGGCGCCGGCTGGTTCTCCTCCGGCGATCCCTTCCCCGGGGAGCTCGGAGGGACGCGCTCCGTCGCGTCCATTCCCGAGACATGCGCTCTATTCGCCTCCCCCAACCCCTTCAACCCGACGACAGCTCTGAGCTACGAGCTGCAAGCGGCGAGTCACGTCAGCCTCCGGGTCTACGATACGGCCGGCCGTGTGGTGGCGACGCTGGTGGAGGGCTGGCGCGAGGCGGGGGCGCAGGAAGTGACCTTCGACGCTTCCGGGCTGCCTTCCGGGATGTATTTTGCCCGGCTGAGTGCGAGAGGCGCCACCCATGTGCAGAAGCTCATTCTGCTGAAGTAGCAATGCTTATCGGACCAGCCCTCGCCAAGTGGGCTGATCCTGGTAAAACCGGAAAAAACGTAAGAAAACCGATAACCCAAACCAAACAGGAGAGAGAATGCGAAAGACACTGCTCACCCTGCTCTGCTTGAGCTTCGCGGTCCCGGTCCTGGCACAGCCGCAGATATCCGGCTCCCAGAGCGGCAACCTGGGGCCGGGAACATACCTGGTGGTGGGAGACATCAACGTGCCGGCGGGCCAGACCCTGACCGTCGCCCCCGGCACCACCTTCCTGCACAACGGGTATTGGAACTGGCGAATCTATGGTCTTTTAAACGCGACGGGCACGGCCGCCGACAGCATTAAATGGTTGCGCCAGCAGCCGTTCCCCAACCACCGCTGGGCCGGGCTTCGCTTCCAATCGGGAGCGCCGTCCGGCAGCGTGCTGAGCTACTGCGTGGTGGAATACGGTTACACGCCCACCAACGCGCCGACCACGGACATGGGCGGTTGCATCTACACCAACGGCGTACCCCTGACCATCAGCCACAGCCGCATCTCTTACGGAGATGCCTGGTGGGGCGGCGGCGGCATTTGCGCCAACGGCGTCAACGGCTTGAACGTGAACCACTGCCTGATCTGCGACAACCGGGATAACCTGTGGAAGGGCGGCGGGATATTTCTGATCAGTTGCACCAACGCCAATATCAGTTACAACGTCATCGCGCGGAACTCCTCCTCCGGCACGTGAGCGGACTGCGGAGGCGGCGGGATCCGCTGCAACTTCGGTTCCAACATCACCATTGCCCACAACCAGATCTACGACAACTCCTCCGCGTACTTCGGCGGGGGCATCATGATCCAATCCTGCACCCCCACCCTGATCAATAATACCATCACCCAGAATTACTGTACCAGCAGCACCGCTGCGGCCCGGGGCGGCGGGCTGTCCTACTACGGCTCCGGCAGCTACGCCGGCAACAACAACATCGTCTACAGCAACACCGCCACGCAGAACCCGGAATTCTACGGGACGGTCAATTTCACCTACAGTTGCTGCCCGACGGCCCTGACCGGCACCGGCAACATCACCTCCAACCCGATGTTCGTCAACCCCACGCTGGATGATTTCCACCTGCAGGCGGGATCACCCTGCGTGGATGCCGGTGATCCGGGTTCGCCTCTGGATCCGGATGGTTCCCGCGCGGATATGGGGGCGCTGTACTACGACCACGGCGGCTCGTACCCCAACGTGCAGGTGACGCTGACCCCGGTCAATCCGCCCATCATTATCCCGGCGGCCGGCGGGCAGTTCACCTACAATGCCCAGTTGCAGAACCTGTCGGGGGCGACCCAGACGGTCAATGCCTGGATCATGCAGCGCCTGCCCAATGGCACCTGGCAGGGACCCCTGCTGGGGCCGGTGAGCCTGGTCATGCCCAACGGCGCCAACGTCACCCGCAGCCGCTTCCAGAACGTGCCCGGCACGGCTGCGTCCGGCGTTTACCTGTACTGCGGCTACGTGGGGACCTACAACCCCATGGCCAAGTGGGACTCCAGCTACTTCAACTACACCAAGACCGCCACCGACGGGGCCGGAATCCTGGTGCACGACTGGGCCTGCACCGGCGAACTTTTCCCCGGTGAACAGCCCCAGGGATCACAGACCCTCCCTCTCCCTTCGGATCTGGCCCTGAAGGCGTTTCCCAATCCGTTCAACCCGGAAACCGCTCTAAGCTATCAGCTTACAGCGGACAGCCACGTCAGCATCCGGGTCTACGGTACTTCCGGACGAGAGGTGGCGACGCTGGTGGAGGGCTGGCGAGAGGCGGGCGTGCAGGAGGTGACCTTCGACGCTTCCGCGCTGCCCAGCGGGACGTACTTCGCCCGGGTGACGGCGGGGGATGCCGTCCAGGTGCAGAAGCTGATTCTGGTGAAATAGAGGATGCCACCGGGCAGGGAGGCCTGCCCGAAACCATAGTCATGGACCTTCAACTCTGTGGAGGGGCTCGCGACGGCGAGCCCCTCTTTTGTTTGGGGTTCGCGGGAAGGAGCCTGGCGGTTGGTTGATGTTTTTATGCACTTACCTGGAATAACCTCCCCGGATCCCTGGAAATCCCTGCGACTCAGCGGGGAAACCCGCCTCGGCGCATCCCAATTTTCACTCGAAATCACCAACGTTTTCACCCCGTTTGCCGTTTTCCTTAAAGCAAGCGAAAACCATCACGAACCAACGGCAATTCCGGACTCCACCAAGCCAGCGGATCGAATGTGGCGCAGATATTCTCTCCGACTGCCAACCGGGTACCGCTCTACATACTGGGCACTCTCGCCCTGCTGACCGCCGTGATCATCGGCCTGCTCTGGTACTACGGATCTCCCCGGTATCTCGAAGTTGGTTACCGCCCTCCCCAGCCCATGGAGTACAGCCATAAGCTGCACGCCGGCGACTTGGGCATGGACTGCCGCTACTGCCACAGCCAGGTGGAATTCTCCCGCCACGCCAATATCCCTTCGGTCAAGGTGTGCATGAACTGCCACGGCATCATTGGGCAGGACAACCCCCGGCTGCTGCCTCTGCGGGAAGCCTGGGCCTCGGGCGAACCGCTGCAATGGATCCGGGTGCACGATCTGCCCGATTTCGTCTTCTTCGACCACGCCAGCCACCTGTACGCCGGGGTCGGCTGCCGCAACTGCCACGGCCGGGTGGACCAGATGGTGCGGGTCACGCTGGTCGAACCCTTGAGCATGGCCTGGTGCCTGGACTGCCACCGGAATCCCGAACCCTACCTCGGCCCGCCCGAAGAGGTCACCAACATGCTCTGGCAGCCCGACCGCTTCACCGCGGAAGCCGTCGCCCAGTTGATACAGGACCGGGACATCAGCCCCGGCGACCAATGTTCCATCTGCCACCGATGAACGACGGAAAGCCCCCCTTCACCCCGCGCCACGGAGCCGCTCCCTGGTGGGATCCCCGGTGCTACCTGGAACTGGCCGAGGGCCACGTCAGCCGGCGCGACTTCCTGAAGCTGGCCGGCGCCTCCATGGCCCTGGCCGGCACCGCCGGTTGCCGCCGCCCGGTGGAAAAGATTGTCCCTTACCTGTCCCAGCCCGAGCCCCTCGTTCTGGGGGATTCCTACTACTACGCCACGGCCATGCCCCTGGGGCACCACGCCTACCCGCTGCTGGTGGAGAACCGGGAAGGCCGCCCCATCAAGGCCGAAGGCAACGCCCGGCACCCGGCCGTGGTGCAGGGCAGCAACGTGTACATGCAGGCCTCGGTGCTGACCCTGTACGATCCCGACCGCTCCCGGCAGGTGTACCGCGAAGGCGCCGCCTCCAGCGCGACCGCCTTCGTGGAGTTCTGGCGGGGGCTGGAGCCGGACCTGGCCGCCGGCGGCGGAGCGGGTTTGGGGGTGCTGTCGGAAAGCTTCTCTTCGCCCACCCTGTACCGCCTGTGGCAGGAGTTCCTGCGGCGCTACCCCCAGGCCGTGTGGGTGACCTACGAACCAGTCAGCGATGAAAACGTCTATCGCGGGGTGGAGATGGCCAGCGGGCAGGTGCTGCTTCCGGCGCTCCATTTCGGTCAGGCCGACGTCATCCTGGCGCTGGACTGCGATTTCCTGGACCTGGACGGCGAGCGGGTGGCGGAAGCGGCCGGATTCGCCGCCCGGCGCGCGGTGGCCGCCCCGCAGGACGCCATGAACCGGCTCTATTCCGTGGAACCGGTCTACTCGTTGACCGGGGCCATGGCCGACCATCGCCTGGCGATGCCGGGACGCCGGGTGGGATTCTTCGCCCGGGCGCTGGCGCGGGAACTGGCCCTGCGGGGGCTGCCCGTGACTTTGTCGGGTGCGCCGCAAGAACCCGGGCCGGAAATCGAAGCCCGCTTCCTGAAAGCCGTGGCCGAAGACCTGGCCGCGCACCAGGGCCGGTCGCTGGTCGTGGCCGGCCGGCGCCAACCGCCGGAAGTCCACGCCCTGGCCCTGATGCTGAACCAGGCCCTGGGCAATGTCGGCGCGACCGTGACCTACCACGAACCGCGCGATACCGTCCTGCCCGATCTGCGCGCCCTGATGGAGCTGTCCGGCCGCCTGGACGCCGGGCAGGTACAGACCCTGGTCATCCTGGGCGGCAACCCGGTGTATGATGCGCCCGCAGAGATGCAGTTCGCCGCCGCCCTGGCCCGCGTACCGCAGTCCATTCACCTGAGCCTGTACCGCGATGAGACCTCCCGTCTGTGCACCTGGCACATTCATCAGGCCCATTTCCTGGAAGCCTGGGGCGACGCCCGGGCGGGCGGCCCGGCCGGAGTCATCCAGCCCATGATGGACCCACTCTTCGGCGGCATCAGCCCGGTGGAATTGCTGAACCTGATGGCCGCCGGCTCGGTCCAGGCGGGGTACGACGTGGTGCAGGCCACCTGGCGCGACCTGCTGCCGGGAGAGAATTTCGAAGCCCGCTGGCTGGAGGTGCTGAGCGCCGGCTTCCTGGAGGGCAGCGAGCCGCCCCCGGTTCAGCCCGTCATTCAGGGAGGCATCCCCGAAATCCCGGCCGCCCCCGCCGATGGACTGGAAGCGGTCTTCACGGCGGATCACTCCCTGTGGGACGGGCGCTTCGCCAACAACGCCTGGCTGCAGGAACTGCCCGACCCGGTCACCAAAATCACCTGGGACAACACCGCCTCGGTCAGCCCCCGCACCGCCGGAGAGTTGGGGGTGGAAAGCGGCGACCTGGTGCGCCTGCGCCTGCAGGACCGCGAGATCATCGCCCCGGTATGGGTGCAGCCCGGGCTGGCCGACGGCACCGTGGTCCTGCCCCTGGGCTACGGCCGGCAGGCGGCCGGCAGCGTGGGTACGGAGGTGGGCTTCGATGCCTACCCCCTGCGCACCTCCCAGGCCCGCTGGTACGCGCCCGGCCTGACCCTGGAACAGACCGGCCGCGAGTTCTGGTTCGGCATCACCCAGGAACAGCGCACCCAGGTGGACCGCCCCCTGCTGCGCCAGGGAACGCTGGATCTCTACCGCCGCCACCCCGATTTTGCCCGGGAAATGGTGGAAGTGCCGCCCCTGCAGAGCCTGTGGGACGAGCACGCCTACGCCGAGGGCCAGCAGTGGGGCATGGCCATTGACCTGAACCTGTGCACCGGATGCGAAGCCTGCGTGCTGGCCTGCGTGGCGGAAAACAACATCCCCATGGTGGGCAAGGACAGCGTTCACCGGGGCCGGGACATGTTCTGGCTGCGAGTGGACGGCTACTACCTGGGGGACGAAGATCATCCCCAACTGGCGTTCCAGCCGGTGCCCTGCATGCACTGCGAGATGGCTCCCTGCGAGCAGGTCTGCCCCGTGGCCGCCACGGTGCACGACTACCAGGGCCTGAACCTGATGGTCTACAACCGCTGCGTGGGGACGCGCTACTGTTCCAACAACTGTCCCTACAAGGTGCGGCGCTTCAACTTCTTTCACTACACCGCGGATTACCCCGAGACCATCAAGATGGTGATGAACCCGGAAGTGTCGGTGCGTTCCCGCGGGGTAATGGAAAAGTGCACCTACTGCCTGCAGCGCATCATGTCCGCCCGGCACGAGGCGCGGCTGGCCGGACAGCCTATCCGCGACGGACAGTTCACCACCGCCTGTGCCCAGGCCTGTCCCACCGGGGCCATCGTCTTTGGCGATCTGCTGGATCCGGGCAGCCGGGTCCGCGCCCTGAAGGAACAGTCGCGCAACTACGCCATGCTGATCGAATTCAACACCCGGCCGCGAACTTCGTACCTGGCCCGGCTGAGGAATAGCAATCCGGCCCTAGGGGAGGAAGGGTAGGTCAGACATTCTTGTCTGACAAGGGGAACCGGCGTTCCCGCCAGGATTGCCACGCAGTGGTCCCTTTGGGAAAGCGAAGCGATTCCTGGCGGTGTAAAATACAATTGTGACAGACAGGAATGTCTGTCCCACCCATTCAGACAGATTCGATCGTGGGAAAAGACTCCGGAAACAGCCATGCTTACGCGGAAGCCGACCGCCCCCTGATCCTGGGCAACCCGAGCTTCCAGGACGTGTCCGAGCGCATCAGCGGCATCGTCGAAGCACGACCGCCTTCCTGGTGGCTGCCCGCTCTCGGCCTGGCGGTATCGCTGTTCCTGATGCTGTTCGGGTCGCTGGGCTGGCTGTTCATCAAGGGGGTGGGCATCTGGGGGATCAATATCCCGGTGGGCTGGGGCTGGGCCATCGTCAATTTCGTCTGGTGGGTGGGCATCGGCCACGCCGGGACGCTGATTTCCGCCATCCTCTTCCTCCTGCGGCAGCGCTGGCGGACTTCCATCAACCGCTTCGCCGAGGCCATGACCCTGTTCGCCATCATGTGCGCCGGCATTTTCCCTTCGGTGCACATCGGCCGCCCCTGGCTGATCTACTGGTTCGCTCCCTACCCCAACCAGATGGCCATCTGGCCGCAGTTCCGCAGCCCGCTGATGTGGGACTTCTTCGCCGTGGGGACCTACTTCGCCGCCTCGCTGATGTTCTGGTACCTGGGCCTGGTGCCCGATCTGGCTACCCTGCGGGACCGGGCCGTCAGCCGCGGACGCAAGGTGGTCTACGGCATCTTCGCCCTGGGCTGGCGCGGCGGCCATAAGCAGTGGAAGCATTTCGAAATGGGTTACCTGATCCTGGCCGGGATATCCACCCCCCTGGTGCTGTCGGTGCACAGCATCGTCTCCACCGACTTCGCCATCAGTCTGGTGCCCGGATGGCACACCACCATCTTCCCCCCCTACTTTGTGGCCGGGGCCATCTTCTCGGGGTTCGCCCTGGTGGTCAACCTGACCATCATCGCCCGCAAGCTCTTCCACCTGGAGAACTACATCACCCTGGACCACTACGACAAGATGGCCAAGATCATGCTGGTCACGGGGCTGATGGTGGGGTACGCCTATGCCATGGAATTCTTCATCGCCTGGTACAGCGGTAACATTTACGAGCAGTTCGTATTCATTAACCGCGCCTTCGGACCGTACGCCTGGGCTTACTGGACCATGGTCATCTGCAACGTGGGCGTGTCGCAACTGCTGTGGTTTCGCCGGGTGCGCCGCACCCTGCCGCTGCTGTTCGTCGTGGCCATCCTGGTCAACATCGGCATGTGGTTCGAGCGCTTCGTCATCGTGGTGACCTCCCTGTCGCGGGACTTCCTGCCCTCCAGTTGGGATTACTACACCCCCACCATCTGGGACATCAGCACCTTCCTGGGCAGCTTCGGGCTGTTCTTCACCATGTTCCTGCTGTTCATTCGCTTCCTGCCCATGATCGCCATGGCCGAAGTCAAGGGGGTGCTGCCGCAGGCCGCGGTGCACCGGCCGAGGGGCCTGGAACAGGCGGTGTCGCCGCCCATCACCGGAGGCACCTCATGAAGACGGCTGCCAAGCGGGTACTGGGCCTGCTGGCCCAGGTGGACGGGCCCGGCGAACTGATCGCCGCCGCCGCCCGGTTGCGGGAGGCCGGCTATACCCGGTTCGAATGCCACAGCCCCTTCGCCATTCACGGCCTGGAGGCGGCCGCCGGGGAGAAGCCTTCCCGAGTCAGCTTCGTCTCCGGGTTCGGGGCCTTCTTCGGGCTGATTCTGGCCTTCGGCGGCATGGCCTGGATGAACGCGGTGGATTACCCCCACATCATCTCGGGCAAGCCGTTCTTGAGCTACCAGGCGTACACCCCCATCACCTTCGCCCTGGCCGTTCTGTTCGCCTCCCTGGGCGCGCTGTTCGGCGTAATTGCCATGATGCGCCCGCGTTACCATCACCCGGTGTTCTACAGCGACCGCTTCGCGCAATTCTCCGACCACGGCTTCTTCGTCAGCGTGGAAGCCTCCGACCCCAAGTTCGACGCTGAGGGTACGAGGCATATCCTGGAAGATCTGGGAGGAAAAAACGTGGAAATCCTGGAGGGGGTATGAGGCGGATAACCATCGCTCTGCTGGCGCTGACGGCCCTGCTTTCCGGCTGCTACCGCGGGCAGCCGACGGAGAAGCCCCCCATCCACATTATATCCGACATGGACGAGCAGCCCAAGTTCGAAGCGCAGGATTATACCACGTTTTTCCCCAACGAGGCCGTCATGCGGGTGCCGCCGGCCGGTACCCTGGCCCGGGAATGGCTGCGGGGGGATTCGGCGTTTTACACCGGGCTGGATCCCACCACCCTGCAACCCATCGTCCAAGCGCCTGTTAACGTAACACTTAGCGGTTTAGAACAAGGGCAGGGACGCTTTAACATCTTCTGCGCGCCCTGCCACGGCCGGACCGGCGACGGACAGGGGATCGTGGCCCAGCGCGGCTATATCCCTCCGCCCACCTTCCACAGCGACGTCATGCGCGGTTACTCCGACGGACACCTCTTCCAGGTCATCACCAACGGCATTCGCACCATGCCCGGTTACGCCCAACAGATCCCGGTGGTGGATCGCTGGCGGATCGTCACCTACGTGCGCGCTTTGCAGCGCAGCCAGCGCGCTTCACGCCAGGACGTGCCCGAAGACGCCCTGCGGAGATTGCAGAGAAAGTAGCGGACAACGGTCGGAAACTCATGCAGCTTGACCCTCAAACCTATCGTCTGACCGGCGCCGAAGCTCCCGCCCGGCGCGCCCTGATCCTGGCCCTGGCCGGCCTGGTCTTCAGCCTGTTGGGGCTGCTGCTGAACCCGGAGCGGTTCTTCCATGCCTATCTGGCGGCGTTCGCCTTCTGGCTGTCGCTGGGGCTGGGGGCCCTGTTCTTCACCATGCTGCACCATCTGACGGGAGCCACCTGGAGCGTGGTGCTGCGCCGGATGTCGGAAAGCTTCATGGCGGTGCTGCCGTGGATGGCGATCCTGTTCCTCCCCATCGTGGCGGGAATGGGCAGCCTGTACCACTGGACGCACGCCGAGGCGGTGGAACACGATCCGCTGCTGCAGGGCAAAGCTGCCTACCTGAACGTGCCCTTCTTCCTGATCCGGTCGGCGGGGTACTTCCTGGTGTGGTGGTGGCTGGCGCGCAGCCTGCACCGGACGTCGTTGGACCAGGATCGCGGCCCGCAGGAGGCCCAGGATCGCAGAATGAAGACGCTCAGCGCCCCGGGCATGATCCTCTTCGCGATGACCTGCACCTTCGCCGCCTTCGACTGGCTGATGTCCCTGGACCCGCACTGGTACTCGACCATCTTCGGGGTGTACTACTTCACCGGGGCCATCGCCGCGGTGATCCCCCTGTTCGTTCTGACCGTGGCGTACCTGCAGCGCCGGGGGGTGCTGGCCCGGGAAATCACGGTGGAACACTACCACGACCTGGGCAAGCTGGCCTTCGCCTTCATGATCCTGTGGTCCTACATGGCCTTCTCCCAGTACTTCCTGATCTGGTACGCCAACATCCCGGAAGAGACCCTGTGGTACCGGCAGCGCTGGGGCGGCGTCTGGACCCCCCTGTCGCTGCTCCTGCCGCTGGGCCATTTCGTCGTGCCCTTCGTGGCCCTGATGAGTCGCCAGGCCAAGCGCAACTTGAAAGTCCTGGGGGCGGCCAGCGTCTGGATTCTGCTGATGCACCTGGTGGACATGTTCTGGCTGGTCCTGCCCGGCGTCACCGAACAGCGCTACGCCCCCTCCTGGATGGACCTGGCCGCGCTGCTCTTCCTGGGCGGGCTGTTCTTCTGGCGCTTCTGGCACAGCTTTGCGGCGCATCCCGTGGTGCCGGTGAACGACCCCAAGCTGCAGGCGTCCATTGAATTTGTCAACGCGTGACGGATTATGGCTGAACCGAAAGACCTGGAAGAAATCCAGCACGATGAGACCCACTACGAGCGGCGCGACGCGAACCTGCGCGGCGTGCTGATCATTGCCGGAGTGTCCTCCGTGATCCTGATCGTTTCCCTGGTGGTGGTGTGGAACCTGTTTATCGCCACCCGCGAGGAGCTGGTCCAGGAGGTGGTCCTGGCACCGGAATCGGCCGCCCTGCGGGAACTGCGGACCAGAGAGGACCAAGTCCTTTACGGCTACGGCCTCACCGATTCCGCCGCGGGGATCTACCGCATCCCTATTGACCGGGCCATGCAGTTGCTGGCGGAGGAGGCCTACGCCCGCCAGCGGGGAAGTGAATAGCCACAGATCGCACCGATAAACACAGATATAACTGTTCCTCGCGGAGCCGCAAAGATGAACCAACTGTTTGACGAGAAGTGACTTTGGTGGAGGATGTCATGCTTGGTAATCTATCGCGTACGCTTGGGATGTCCCTGATCCTGCTTTTAGCTTCCTGTGAAACGGGGGAGGAGGTAGCCGACCACCCCCTGCCGCCCACCGGAGATTACGTGGTTTTCGCCTGGAATGACTTGGGCATGCACTGCCTCAACCCGACCTACGACACCGCCGTCATTCTGCCGCCCTACAACACCGTCTGGGCACAGGTGATCAAGCGGGGAAATCCTCCGCAGGTGGTGACGTCGGGCTTGACAGTGGAATACAGCATTTTGAACAATACCTTTTCCTACGGGAAAAGGGACTACGGCCAGTTTTGGGATAACTGCGAAGTCCTCTTCGGCGCCCCGGTGGAACAGGACAAGGGGCTGAACCTGGTGGATCCCGCCATCCACAACGGGCTGTCCGGAGTTATGGTGGCCAAATCCGGGCATTTTGAGGTGGACGGCATTCCCGTGACTCCGGTGGATGACGGCAACAATTGGAATCCTTACCAGGTGGCGCAGGTCACGGTGAAGGGCGCCGGCGGGCAGGTCGTGGCGCAGACGCAGTGCACGGTGCCGACTTCCGATGAGATCAACTGCTCCCGCTGCCACACTGCCGCCAATCCGTTTCAGGATATACTGCAGAAACATGACGCCGAACATGGCACCAATTTGACGGGCCAGCCGCCGGTGCTGTGCGCCGGTTGTCACGGCAGCCCGGCTCTGGGTCTGCTGGATCCGGGCGACGGCTACCTGTCGCAGGTCATCCACGGTGCTCACGCCGACCGGGATGCGACCTGTTATGACTGCCATCCGGGGGCGCTGACTCAGTGCAATCGCAGCGAACCTCATACGACGGCCGACGGAAACTGCACCACCTGCCACGGGGATATGAGCCAGGTGGCCGGATCCATTGAAGGGGGGCGAGTGCCCTGGGCTTCGGAACCCCGCTGCGTGGATTGCCATTTCGGGGTGCCGGAAGTGGATACCGGCGCGGAATTGTATCGCAATGCCACCGGGCATCATGGAGTTTACTGCATCAGTTGCCACGGCAGCCCCCACGCCATGGTGCCGTCGCGGGAGTATTCCGATAACTACCAGGCCCTCCAGTACATGGAAAGTGTCAATACCATCGGGAGTTGCGGGGTGTGCCATTCGGGATCCAAGGGGGCCTCCTCCGAAATTGACGAATTCGGCGAACACCACGGAGGGTCCAATCCCGAGCAGGCCACTGTCTGCAACGTGTGCCACACCGCCACTCCCACGGACTTAAGCCAGTGGCCGCATGAATATGCCTGGACGGTGCGGTAGGGAAGATTTCATTCAACCGCCGCAGGGCCACGCGACCGCGGACCGGGCGTGCATGTCTGGGGCGGGAAACAGCCCACCCTTCGCCCGGCCATAAATGACTGGGCTGCAGATCTGAAAAAGCCCCGAAAACGGGCTAAAAATAGAGCATTCCGCTTCAGCGGGATAGAACCAATACAGCCCGGGAACTCCCGTGCCGGACCGCGCTGATAGCATTAAAACATCCCAGGGTCGCATTCCTGGGGATTACAACATGAAAAGCATCGCACACCTTATCACAGCAATACTGCTGATCTTCCCCTCCGCCCAGGCCCAGCTCATCCAGGAGCGGGTGCCGCAACTGGAGGGGGTGGGAGTAGTCGAGCACCTGGGGGGGAAGATCCCCCTGGACCTGACCTTCCAGAACGCCCGGGGCGACACCGTGCGCCTGGCCGAATACTTCAGGCAGGGGACGCCGGTCGTCCTCTCCATGCACTACACCAACTGCCCCATGCTCTGCAGCCTGGTCTTAAACGGCCTGGCCAACACTGTCAGGGATATGGACTGGCGGCCCGGAAACCGGTTCGAAATGGTTTCCGTCAGCTTCGACCCGGAAGAGACGCCCCAGTTGGCTTCCGCCGTGAAGGACCGCTACGTCGCGAGCCTGGGTCCGGAAGCCGGGCCCGACGCCTGGCACTTTCTGGTGGGGCCGGAGGAGCACTCCAAGGCCCTGGCCGAGGCGCTGGGCTTCCAGTACAAATGGGTGCCGGAACGGCAGGAGTACGCCCACCCGGCGGTGATCTTTGTCCTGGCCGGGGACGGGACCATCTCCCGCTATCTTTACGGCATCGAATTCAAGGAGCAGGATCTGCGCCTGGCCCTGCTGGAAGCGTCCGAGGGGAAGATCGGCAATACCATTGACCGGATCATCCTCTACTGCTTCCACTACGATCCCGAGGCGGGGAGCTACGTGGTCCTGGCCGGCAACGTCATGAAGCTGGGCGGCCTGGCTACCCTGATCCTGCTGGGAGTCTTCCTGGGGGTGCTGTGGAGTCGCGACAAGGTCCGCCGGGCCGGACGAGAGCCGGTGCGCGAGCCACGCGAGGAAACCCTGCAAGACCGATAACCGGAGACGACGACCTTCACGAGGACGAGCGACGGCATGGATACCACCGGAAACCTGATTCTGCCCCCCAGTGGGTCAACCTACGCCCCCCAGGTAGACGCGCTGCTCACCTTCCTGACCTACATGTCGCTGTTCTTCATCGTCGTCATTTTCGGCGCCATCATCTACTTCGTGATCCGTTACCGGCGCCGCGGCGCCGAACCGGAGTACCACCGCGCCCCGGCGCACAACACCGCCCTGGAGATCGTCTGGACCATCATCCCCCTGATCCTGGTGCTGTTCCTGTTCGTGTGGGGCTTCCGGGTGTACATGCGCATGAACGTCGTGCCCAAGGACGCCCTGGAGATCCAGGTGACGGCGCAGAAGTGGTTCTGGTCCTTCACCTATCCCGATGGAGCCACGTCGGTCAACGAACTGGTGGTGCCGGTGGGCCGGCCCATTAAGCTCCTGCTCTCGTCGCGGGACGTGATCCACTCCTTCTACGTGCCCGACTTCCGCATCAAGCGGGACACCCTGCCCAACCGCTATGGCATCACCTGGTTCGAAGCCACGCAGGTGGGGGAGCACGACCTGTTCTGCGCCGAATACTGCGGTTCGAAGCATTCCGCCATGATCGGCAAGGTGCGGGTGGTGTCGGACCGGGAGTACCGGGAATGGCTGGAAACCAGCGCCACGGCAGGGGAAGGCCTGCCCCCGGAGGAGTTCGGCGAGCGGCTGTACACTTCCCGGGGGTGTATCAACTGCCACAGCCTGGACGGTACGCCGGGCAACGGCCCCTCGATGCTGGGGGTGTTCGGCAGCCGGGTGCAGTTGACCGACGGCACCAGCGTCATCGCCGATGAGAACTACGTGCGGGAATCCATCCTGGAGCCGCAGGCCAAGATCGTGGCCGGCTATCAGCCCATCATGCCCACCTACCAGACGATTCTGAGGGATGAGGAAGTGAACGCGCTGATTGCGTACCTCAAGACCTTGTCCGAGCAAACCACCACGGGTGAATGACATGAGTACCATGGAAGGCCAGTCCGCTTCGAAGTACGCGGAACCCAACTACCTGTCCGCAACCCGGGGCTTGAAGTCCTGGCTCTTGACTCTCGATCACAAGCGCATCGGCCTGCTGTACCTGATCAGCACCACCGTGGCCTTCGTCATCGGGGGCATTTTCGCCCTGCTGATTCGCCTGGAGCTGTTGCAGCCGGGTGGCCAGTTCATGACTTCCGACCAGTACAACCAGGTCTTCACCCTGCACGGCGCGGTGATGATTTTCCTGTTCATCATCCCCGCCACGCCGGCCATCCTGGGGAATTTCTTTCTGCCCATGCAGATCGGGGCCAAGGACGTTGCCTTTCCCCGGCTGAACCTGGCCAGTTGGTACGTGTACATGTTCGGTGCACTCTTCGCCCTCTATTCCATGCACACCGGCGCGGCCGATACCGGCTGGACCTTCTACACCCCCTACAGCACGGAAACCACCACCTCGGTCATCAGCATGACCCTGGGGGTGCTGATCCTGGGTTTCTCCTCGATCTTCACCGGGCTGAACTTCATCGTCACGGTGCACAAGCTGCGGGCGCCGGGCATGACCTGGTTCAAGACTCCGCTGTTCGTGTGGGCCATCTACGCCACCGCCATCATCCAGGTACTGGCCACCCCGGTGCTGGCCATCACCCTGGTGCTGCTGATGCTGGAACGCGCCTTCGGCATCGGCATCTTCGATCCTAAAATGGGCGGCGACCCGGTGCTGTTCCAGCACTTCTTCTGGTTTTACTCGCACCCGGCGGTCTACATCATGATCCTGCCGGCCATGGGCATCATCAGCGAAGTCATTCCCGTGTTCGCCCACCGGCGGATCTTCGGCTACAAGGCCATCGCCTATTCCAGCCTGGCTATCGCCTTCATCAGCTTCCTGGTGTGGGGACACCACATGTTCGTCTCGGGGCAGTCGGAATTGGCCGCGGCCATGTTCTCCCTGCTGACCTTCCTGGTCGCCATCCCTTCGGGCATCAAGGTGTTCAATTGGACCGCCACCATGTACAAGGGATCGCTCACCTTCGAACCGCCCATGCTGTACGCGCTGTCGTTCCTGTTCCTCTTCGCCATCGGCGGGTTGACGGGGGTGTTCCTGGGAGTGCTGGCGGTGGACGTGCACGTCCACGACACCTATTTCGTGGTGGCACACTTCCATTACGTGATGGTGGGCGGGTCGGTGATGGGCTTCCTGGCGGGGTTGCACTACTGGTGGCCCAAGATGTTCGGGCGGATGTACAGCCTGTTCTGGGCCACGGTGGCGCTGGTGGTCATCTTCATCGGGTTTAACCTGACCTTCTTCCCCCAGTTCATCCTGGGTGTCCGGGGGATGCCGCGGCGCTACTTCGATTACCTGCCCAAGTACGAGGACCTGAACGTGCTCTCGTCCCTGGGCGGATTCCTGCTGCTGATCGGCTTCGGGATGGTGATCGTGTACCTGGTGCTGTCGCTGGCCCGGGGGCGGGCGGCGGGCGCCAACCCCTGGGGGGCGGCCACCCTGGAATGGAGCGTCGGTTCTCCGCCGCCGCCGAACAACTTCGAGCAGACTCCGGAGGTGCGCCACGGGCCTTATGATTTTGACGTGGTGAAGCCGAAGAGAACTTATCCGTAAGCGCCATGAAGCCGTCTGACCACGACAACGAGCACCTGCTCCACCACTTCAGCGACATGGACCAGCAGCGGGAATCGGCCAAGCTGGGCATGTGGATTTTCCTGATTACCGAGCTGCTGCTGTTCGGCGGGTTGTTCGGATTTTACACCTTTTACCGGGCCTGGAATCCGGACATTTTCCACAACGCCCATGCGGCCCTGGACGTGCGCGCGGGCACGGCCAACACCATCGTGCTGATCCTGAGTTCGGTGACCATCGCCCTGGCCGTCCGCAGCCTGCAACTGGACCGCCGGCGGCGGGCGGGGAAATTTCTGCTGGCGACGGTGGCGCTGGCGGCGGTGTTCATGGTGATCAAGTATTTCGAATACAGCCATAAAATCCACCTGGGCCAGCTTCCCGGCAAGTACTATCACTACACCGGCATCGAAGGAACCAATCCGCACATCTTCTTCAGCGTCTATTTTACCCTGACCGGGCTGCATGGGCTGCACGTGCTGGCGGGCATGGGCTTCATCGCCTGGCTGGCGATACGGACCTTCCGCAACCATTTTTCCGCGGCCTACTTCACCCCCGTGGAGATGGCCGGGCTGTACTGGCACCTGGTGGACATGATCTGGATCTACCTGTTTCCCCTGCTCTACCTGGTGGGATAGCGCATGGCACACGCGACGGCTCACAAGAAACCCCACGTCCTGCCCCTGAAGGTATACCTGCGGGTGGGCGCGGCGCTGCTGGTCTTGACCCTGGTCACGGTGGCGGTGTCGTTCGTGCACCTGGGTCCCTACAACCTGGTGGTGGCCATGCTCATCGCCAGCCTGAAGGCGACTCTGGTGGCGCTGTTCTTCATGCACCTGCTATACGACAGCAAGCTGTACTTCCTGGTCTTTGCTTCGGCCCTGGGCACCATCGCGCTGTTCATCGTACTGACCCTGTTCGATACCCTGCGGCGGGGCGACATCTACGAAGAAGTGTCGCGACCCATCACCCCGGATGCAGTCATCTACAGCGATACGGCCCGCTTCGACACGGCTCACGGTCAGGCTCTCCCGGAAGAAGGGCTGATGCCGCTGGACACCGCCGGGATCGTTTCCCCACCGCTGGACACCGGGGAGATCGGCGAGCAGGTGGATACGAGCGATATCGGGCGCATCCGCACCGGTCCGGGGGAGGGTGGCCGGTAGCCGTTGGTCCTGGGCCACGACGAAGGGTGGCCCTCCGAGAATGCTTTGTCTCCTTCGGAGCCAGAAGCATGTCACCACTCCCAGTAGGGCCGGCGTCTCCGCCGGTCAGTCGCAAGCGGGGACGCTTGCGCCACTGATTTTTCTGATTCCTGCTTCCGGCCTCTGGGATCCGGAATCTGATCTTCAGACTACCGACTACTGACTACCAATAATAGAGCTTCCCATGAAAACCACCCTGCGTTTCGCCATCCTGTCCGCCGTCGCCACGTACATGCTGATTTTCACCGGCGGGCTGGTGCGGGCGTCCGGGGCGGGACTGGGCTGCCCCGATTGGCCCCGCTGCTTCGGGCGGTGGATCCCGCCCACGAACCTGTCCCAACTGCCACCCGACATTGACCCGGCGCAGTTCAACTTCACCCTGGCCTGGATCGAATACCTGAACCGGCTCCTGGGAGTCGTCACCGGGACGCTGATCCTGATCACCGCCATCCTGGCTTTCCGCCACTTCCTGAAGGTCCCCCGGATCGTCGTTCCCGCGGCGGCGGCGGCCCTGCTGGTGGCCTACACCGGCTGGCAGGGCGGGCAGGTGGTCGAATCCCACCTGGAATCCACCCTGGTGTCCATCCACGCCGTCTTCGCCGTCCTGATCGGCGTGCTGATGGTCTGGGTGGCCCAGCAGGTCTACTACCGCCTGGAACCGCAGGCGGAACAGGGTGGGAGCTACCCCGCCGGCCTGAAGAAATGGATCCCGGCGATCCTGGGCGTGGCGCTGGTGCAGGTGCTGCTGGGAACCAACATGCGCAGCACCATCGAAGCCTTCTACGCCGACCGGCCGCTGGCGGGAGCCTTCGCCTGGCTGGAACAGGCCGGTTTCCTGAATCACCTGCACATGGGCCTGGGGCTGCTGGTCGTCGTCCCCGGAGTCATCGTGGCCCTGAAGCTGCTGTCGGCCCGGCCTTCGCCGCTGGTGTGGCAGGGCGCCTGGGCGGTGATCCTGCTGGCGGCGGCCCAAGCGATCTTCGGCGCGCTGTTGGTGCTGCTGGGCGACCCCGAACTGATGGCCATCCTGCACCTGTGGACGGCCGCGCTGATCGCCGGCATGCTGCTGCTGTTGTACGCTGCCCTGAAGCAGCGGGAAGGAGAGCCCCGTGCCGTCCATTGACCGCTTCCCCCTGGGGCTGGCCGCGGGCCTGGTCATGGCCCTGGCCCTGGCGCTGCTGGCCGCCGTGGTCCTGCGCCAGGCGGACCGATCCCGATCCGACCTGCCCGACTTCGGCGCCGTGCCGGCCTTCGAACTGGAGCGTTACGACGGCGGCACCTTCACCCCGGCGGACCTGCTGGGCAAGATCAGCGTGGTGGACTTCATCTTCACCCGCTGCCCCAACGTCTGCCCGGTCATGGCTACCCAGTACCGGAATCACTACGCCACCTTCCGCGAGGCGCCCGAGGTGCAGTTCGTTTCCATCACCGTGGATCCGGACTACGACACTCCCGAAGTGCTGGCCCGGTACGCCAAACGACAGGGCGTCACCGACGGCCGCTGGGTGTTCCTGCGCGGGCCTATCGCCGAAGTGATCCGGCTGTCGGAACAGGGCTTCCTGCTGCCCGCCGAAGACTTGCCCATGGGGCACAGCGCCAAGTTCGCCCTGGTGGATCGCCAGGGGCGCATCCGGGGGTACTATGACCACGACAGCGAGGCGGCTCAGGAGCTGCTGAAGACCCATATCACGGAATTGTATCGGCAGCAGTAAGCGGTAAGCCGACAGCTTATGGCTGACAGCCCGCGGAAGCGAGTAACAGCCATCACGAGACCGTGTTGCAGGGGCAAAGCGTCGGCCGAACGGGTGCGGTGGGGTAGGGGTGATGCATTTGCCTTAGTTGAGACCTCCACCGCTGAACCGACCACTGGTATCGGCGGAGGACCGCCTCCCCGGACATGGTGCGCAAATGCTTCGCCCAAAGTATGTAGGGCGGACTAAGCGGCGGAGCACCAACCACAGCCTTGAACACATCATGCGATCCGCCGCGCAGTCCGCCGGGTTTACCTTGGCGGATCAGGCAGCCATTCCGGTCCAGGGCAAAGCCTTGGCCGAACGGGGTCAGCTTCGCAGCCCTTGGTCGAAAGCAGTGATAGGGGAAGGATTGGAGGTCTCATCCCGGGCAGACGTTTTGCCCCTACTTTCCCCACGACTGAAGTCATGGGCTACTATCCTGCAACCCACTGAAGTGGGTGCTCTAAAACCTCCACTTTCAGTGACAGATCGAATAGCGCCCGGGAATTCAATCCCCGGCGAGCTCGAGCAACAAATTCCGAATTCCTTATTTCCGATGAACCAACCTTATCTGCTATACAGCCCGTCATCGCGTACTCTCCCCCTCCCCGCCGGCCTCCTGCGCCGGGCGGGAAGCCGGGTGCGCGCCTACCTGGCTTTGACCAAGCCTACCCTGCAACTGCTGGTGGTACTGACCGGCGCGGCCGCCCTGGCGGTGGAAGGCTTTCTGCTGACTGCACCGTTCCGGGCGGCCCTGGCGCTGACGCTGCTGGCGCTGTCGGCGGGGTCGGCCAAGGCGCTGAACCAGTACCTGGAACGCGAGGTGGACGGGCGCATGGAACGCACTCGCCGGCGCCGTCCGCTGCCGCTGGGGCAGGTGTCGCCGCACGGCGCGTTGGTATTCGCTCTCCTGCTGGGATCGGCTTCGGTGCTGGGGTTCTGGCGCTGGTTCACTCCTGCCGCGGCGCTGCTGACCGCCGGGACCATCCTGTTCTACAGCTTCTTCTACACTCTCTACCTGAAGCCGCGCACCCCCTACAGCATCGTCATCGGGGGAGTGGCCGGAGGCATGGGGCCGGTGATAGCCTGGGCCGCGGCGGGAGCGTCCCTGCTGCGCCCCGAACCGTGGCTCATGCTGGCCCTGGTGTTCCTGTGGACGCCGCCGCACTTCTGGTCGCTGGCGCTGCGCTACCGGGACGACTACAAGGAAGCCGGCTACCCTATGCTCCCCACGGTCCGAGGCGAAGCGGCCGCCTGGAGGGCCATCCGCCGCTACGCCTGGGCCACGGCGCTGTTCAGCCCGGCGGTCGCGTGGATGGGAGGGTGGATCGCCCTGCTTGCTGCTCCGCTGCTGGGGGCGCTGCTGATTCTGCGGGTGATCCGCGCGGAAAAGGCCGGCACCCCCGAAGCCGCCGGCGGCGTGTTCGCCTTCTCCATCGTCTACCTGCTGGCCTTTTTCGCGGCGGTGGGGGTGGGGCGGGTGATGTAGCAATCAGCAATAAGCTATAAGCTATAAGCAAACAGGGTGGCCGGCGGCCACCCTGTTTTTCTCGCCTCTCGGATCTCGCATCTCGCATCTATTTGAGCAGCACCAGTTTCTGCGTTTGAGTGTAGTCCCCTGCGGTCAGCCGGGCGAAGTAGAGCCCGGAGGGCAGCCCCGACCCGTCGAAAGTGACTGCGTGGGAGCCGGCCTGGCGGCGCTCCTCCACCAGGGTGCGGATCAACCTCCCGGCAGTGTCGAACACTTCCAGCCGCACGTGGGCGGGTGCGGGGAGGTCGAAGCGGAGGGAGGTCGAGGGGTTGAAGGGGGAGGGGGAGGACATGAACACATTTGGTTTGGATAGAACAGGATTTTTAAATTCTACGTTGAAGCAGAAATTATCACCAGTGTTGCACCAATCGTATACTGTGCGGCCGTGACCGGTATTAAGCTTTGTAAAATCAAATCCTGAACTATCCAATTTAGTCGCTGAGTAAATCCCCACGTATCCACAGTAATAATAAGATCCCGGTGGTGCAGCACCTGGCACATTCTGAATTCGTTGCCTGCGAATGTTGGCGCCCCCGGGCAGGTATAGCGAGATGGGTCCAAGCATCGGTCCTTGCCATAAGCCGCTGGGGATTCGCTGCATGATCCAAATGTCAATAAAAGTCGGGTATACACCTAAATTATTGATTCCTACTGAAAAAACAAAACTACCTCCTGATGCGGGAATCTGAATTGGTGGATTGATCGGAATCATTGTAATGGTAATCGTCTGTGGCTGGCCTTCGTACCGGAGAAGAAAAGCATCATTGCTGGTAGATTGTAAATACATTTTACCCGTGACAATAAATCCACCATCCTGGACTTGTTTCACACAATATCCATAATCATCATAAGCACCACCAAATTGTTGCGTCCAAAGTGTGTCACCATTGTCATCAGTTTCCATAATATAAATATCAGAATATATTTCTCCAACAGATGTTGCGGTTCCCGTGATAATATACCATCCATGATATGTCTGCTGAACACTCCGGCCTTGATCTAGTAACGGTCCGCCATAAGTACGCTCCCAGACCGGATTTCCTACAGAATCAATTTTTATCAGGTAGATATCGGAAGCGTCTGCCCCAACAGATCCTGCGCTACCTATGATAATGTAACCATCATCATTGGTTTTTTGTATTTCGAAGCCTAAATCTTCCGAAGTATTGCCGTATGTACGATTCCAGATAACATTACCGTTGGCATCCGTTCTGAAAACCGACACGTCGTCGTTATAAGCACTAATTTGATCGCAGCCAACAAAAATATATCCATCATCGCTCAACTGGTGGACACAAAAACCTTCATCATACCGTTCACCACCGTAAGTACGATACCATAATTGATTCCCTTGCGCATCTGTTTTGATCAAGTACATATCATAACTTCCAGGGTTAATTGTAGTATAACCCAAGACTATGTAGCCTCCATCTGACGTTTGTTCAACCCAATGCGCGCCATCTGGGTGCTCACCGCTCATTCCATAATCTTGGAACCATGACATGTTGCCTGATGCGTCAATCTTCATCAGACAAGCATCCGTGTAGTAAGACGTACCAGACTTGCCGGCGATGATATACCCACCGTCGTTTGTAGATTGAATACAATTCCCTTCGTTGCCTTCGCTATATTGCCGCAGCCAAAGTTGATTGCCTTGAGCATTCGTTTTTATTACTAAAATACTATAACCTGTCTGACCACATATCATATACTGCCCATTATCTGTTTCCAGTACAAAGTTGCCACGGTCATAACTATATCCTCCATCATAGAAATACATCCAAGAGGTATCAGGCGGTTGTCCGAAAATGAATGCCTTCTCGTCGAAATACGGTATGGCAGCAATACTCAGCATTGCGGCCATTATTATAATACAGAGCGATTTTCCAGCCATGGGTTGCCTCCCTGCTTTATGGACCTTCCTCAATATACAACCCTTTTCCGTTCTTGTCAAGCGCGTTCTCAAAAATAATCCATTTCTTTCTGTCTTGCCGCCTGAAACAATTCGTCCCCGTTCAGCGTCGGCGAAGAGGAGGAAGTCGCCCGCTACCCCACCGCTTGCGGTGGGATCCCTCGCCTGCCGCCGCCGGGACGCTTGTCACAGTAACGGCGGCGAGCCAGAGGCTTCGGTTCCCAGCACCCTCACCTGGATGATCGTCCAAGCCAAGCGGTCCAGCCAGGCGGAGGGGGACAGCAGCGACCAGGGGCCCATCACCCAGGCGGCGAAGTGGTATTCGCTGGCGATCATCCCCTGCGTCAGGGAGTCGAGCTGAGATTCGACGGTTCCGGCCGGGTCGCAGGTGACGGGGTTCATGGCAGTCTCCTTCCCATGGATTGGATGAGGGGTGGATAGATCAATTTCTCCAATTTACCTCATCATCCTCGGATTTCAAAATCGCCCGCTGCCCCACCGCTTGCGGTGGGATCCCCCACGTTGCCAGAATCGGTACCCCAAACAGTCGCGGGCACGACGAAGCGCGCCCTTCCATGGTAGGTTGGGTTAGCCCCGCAGGGCGTAACCTAACGATGTTTTTCCTCTCGGGTATGTTGGGTTACGCTTCGCTAACCCAACATACTCCTAGCCCACCCTCTTGATTTCTTTAGAATTTAGACTTTATCCTTTAGACTTTCTTTTTCCTCCTTCATCCTTCCAAAGGATCCCTCCTCCCCTCCTCCTCGTTTAACTTCAGGCCCCCTGACGAAATGGCAGGAAGCCATCGCCATGGGGCCTCTTTTGGCTTGATTTTCACGCTCCGGAGTGGTATATTATCCTGATGGCCGATGGGGTGTCAAGGAGATATGGCGGCGGGCTTGCATTGAGATTGCTTCGGCCGCTGGAAAGCGCGGCCTCGGAGTGACACTGGATTCCGGACGCGGACTGCCACGCAGTGGTCCCCTTCGGGAAAGTCCTTGCCATGAGAGGGCCATTCGTGGCCGGAATGACACCGAGAGGTGTTTTCAAGCATCAAGCACCAAGCATCAAACATCAAGCACCAAACACCAAGCACCAATTCTCTGCGTTCTCTGCGTCTTTGCGGTGAATATATATGTCCAAGTTTCAGATCGTATCCGATTTCCAGCCCCAGGGCGACCAGGGGCAGGCGATAGATAAACTGGTGGTGGGCCTGCAGCAGGGCTCGCGCTACCAGACTCTGCTGGGGGTGACCGGGTCGGGCAAGACCTACACCATGGCCAACGTCATCGAACGCTGGGGGCGGCCCACCCTGGTCATGTCCCACAACAAGACCCTGGCGGCCCAGCTCTACGGGGAACTGAAGGGCTTCTTCCCCCACAATTCGGTGGAATTCTTCATCAGCTACTACGATTATTACCAGCCGGAAGCCTATCTCCCCACCACCGACACCTACATCGAGAAGGAGACCTCCATTAACGACGAGATTGACCGGCTGCGGCTGCGCGCCACTTCGTCGCTGATGGAGCGGGAAGACGTCATCATCGTGGCCTCGGTGTCGTGCATCTACAACCTGGGGTCGCCCACCGATTACCGCAACCTGCTGCTGTTCCTGGAAAAGGGCGAATCCTACCCCCGCGCCGACCTGCTGGCCCGGCTGGTGGACATGTACTACACCCGCAACAACATCGAATTCCCGCGCGGCACCTTCCGGGTGCGGGGCGACGTGGTGGAAATCCACCCGGCCTACGAAGAGGAGGCCATCCGCCTGGAATTCTGGGGCGACAAGCTGGACGCCATCGGCCGCTTCAACCTGGTCACCGGGGAACTGCTGGAAGTGCGCGACAAGGTGGTGCTCTACCCCGCCAAGCACTTTGTCACCACCCAGCCGGGCCTGCAGAACGCCCTGAAGGCCATTAATGTGGAACTGGACGAGCGCCTGGCCGAACTGCGCTCCCAGGGCAAACTGCTGGAAGCCCAGCGCCTGGAGCAGCGCACCAAGTTCGACCTGGAGATGCTGCGGGAAGTGGGGTTCTGTTCCGGCATCGAGAATTATTCCCGGCACCTGTCCGGCCGGCCGGCCGGAGCCCGCCCCTGGACCCTGATTGACTACTTCCCCGAAGACTTCCTCCTGATCGTGGACGAATCCCACGTTACCGTGCCGCAGGTCCGGGGGATGTTCAACGGCGACCGGGCTCGCAAGGAAGTGCTGGTGGAATACGGCTTCCGTCTGCCCTCGGCCCTGGACAACCGCCCCCTGCGCTTCGAAGAGTGGGAATCGCTGATCCGCCAGGTGGTCTTCACCAGCGCCACTCCGGCCGACTGGGAGCTGGATAAATCCGGCGGAGTCATCGTCGAACAGATCATCCGCCCCACCGGGCTGATGGACCCGGAAATCGCGGTCAAGCCGGTGACGGGGCAGATTGACGACCTGATCGAAGAGATCCGCACGGTCACCGCCCGGGGGGAACGGGTGCTGGTCACCACCCTGACCAAGCGCATGGCCGAAGACCTGACCGAGTACCTGAAGGGGGTGGACATCAAGGTGCGCTACCTGCATTCGGAAATTCAATCGCTGGACCGGGTGGAAATCCTGCGCGACCTGCGCCTGGCCGAATTCGACGTGCTGGTGGGCATCAACCTGCTGCGGGAAGGGCTGGACCTGCCGGAAGTGTCGCTGGTGGCCATCCTGGACGCGGACAAGGAGGGCTTCCTGCGCAGCGAACGGTCGCTGATGCAGACCGCCGGGCGTGCCGCCCGCAACAGCGCCGGCCGAGTCATCTTCTACGCCGATCTCGTCACCGATTCCATGCGCAAGGTCATCGAGGAGACGCGCCGCCGCCGCCAGACCCAGGCGGAATACAATCGCGTCCACGGCATCACCCCCACCACCATCCGTAAGACGGTGGACGAGATCCTGCGCGCCACCACCGCCGCCGACGCCAAGGTCAAGGTGCCCGAAGAGATGGCCAAGCTGGTCAAGGATGCCCGCCGGGACTACATGACCGAATGGGAATTGGAAGAAATCATCACCCGCCTGGAGCTGGAGATGAAGAAGGCCGCCCGGGACCTGGAATTCGAGCGGGCCGCGCGGCTGCGGGACGAGGTCTCCCGGCTGAAGGAAGAGTTGGGTCTGGCCGGCGAACGGAAATGAACCGCCGCCGGGACTTCGCCTGGCTGGGTCTCTGCCTGGCGCTGGGCCTCCACGTGGCGGAGGAGGCGGCCACCGGGTTTCCCGCGTTTTTCAACCGCCAGGCAGCGGCCCTGCGGGAATGGTGGCCGGGACTGCCCCTGCCGGACCTGGCCCCGGAGCCCTGGCTGGCCGCGATGCTGGCGCTGACCGCCGTCCTGACGCTGCCGGCCGTCCGCCTCTTCCAGGGGCGCGGCGGCATGACGTGGTTCTCCCGCGCATTTGCGGTAATCATGATGGTCATCGGCGCGGCGTGGCACCTGTTACGGATAACCCGAACCTCATCTTCGGATCATCATACGGTTCATGTCCCATCCAAATAACCCTGAATTGCCATGAAAGTATTGGTTGTGGGAGGCGGCGGGCGGGAGCACGCCCTGTGTTGGAAACTGGCTCAGAGCCCGAAACTGGACCGGCTGTTCTGCGCCCCGGGCAACGCCGGGATTGCCCAGGTGGCCGAATGCGTGGACCTCGGCAGCGAAGATTTCTCCGCGCTGGTGGACTTCGCCCGGGAACAGGCCATTGACCTGGCCGTGGTGGGGCCGGAAGTGCCCCTGGTAGCGGGTATTGTAGACACCTTTCAGGCCGCCGGCCTCAAGATTTTCGGCCCGAACCAGGCCGCGGCGCAACTGGAAGGATCGAAGGTCTTCGCCAAGCAGTTCATGCAGCGGCACGGCATCCCCACGGCGCGGTTCAAGCTGTTTGCCAGCTTCAAGGATGCCGCTGTGGCGCTGAAGGAGTACTCCTTTCCGGTGGTGGTCAAAGCTTCCGGGCTGGCGGCAGGCAAGGGGGTCATCATCTGCGCCGACCGCGACCAGGCCACCGATGCCTTGAAGGAGATGCTCCTGGAGCACCGCTTCGGCGAAGCCGGCGCCCAGGTGGTGGTGGAAGAGTACCTGGAGGGCGAAGAGGCTTCCATTCTGGCCCTGACGGACAGCCGGGACTACCTCTGTCTCCCCTCGTCGCAGGACCACAAGCGCCTGCTGGACGGCGACCAAGGGCCCAACACCGGCGGCATGGGCGCCTATTCCCCCGCCCCGGTGGTGACTCCGGCCCTGCAGGCGCAAATCGAGGCGACCATCCTGAAGCCCACCCTGGCGGGGATGAGCGCGGAAGGGCATCCCTTCACCGGGTGTCTCTACCTGGGCATCATCTTCACCCGGAACGGCCCCCAGGTGCTGGAATACAACTGCCGCTTCGGCGACCCCGAAACCCAGGCCGTACTGCCGCTCTACGACGGCGACCTGCTAGATGCCTGCCTGGCCACGGTAGAAAACCGGGTGGGGCAGATCCCCGCGCCGCAGCCGTCCGGGGCGGCGGTGTGCGTGGTGCTGGCCTCGGGCGGGTACCCGCGACACTACGAGAAGGGCAAGCCCATCACCGGCCTGGAGGAGCTGCCCGAGAAGGTGACCGCCTTCCATGCGGGCACGCGGCGGGACGACGGCGGCCTCGTCACCGACGGCGGCCGGGTGCTGGGCATCACCGCCCGGGCCGACGACCTGCAGTCCGCCGTCTGCCTGGCCTTCCAGGGCGTCAGCCGGGTGCACTTCGCCGCGATGCACTACCGCAGGGACATCGCCCGGCGAGCGCTGGGGAAATAAGTCTGAAGTATAAAGGATAAAGTATAAAGGATAAAGAAACAAGAGGGTAGCGCCGGCGTCCCCGCCGGTGGAGGGTAGGGCGGACTAAGCGGCGGAGCACCCCGTGCAACCTTAGCCGCAATGTCCGATCCGCCGCGCAGTCCGCCGGGGGTTTCTTGACGCTTGATGCTTAACTAACAGTGTCATTGCCCCGAGGGGACCACTGCGTGGCGAGGCCGCGTTTTTCAGCGGCCGAAGCAATCTCGTGGTCAGAATCGCAGAGGGAACAGATGTTGGTCCACCCCTTCAGGGTGGCACAGGAGGGTGGGGTATCCTTCTCCGGGGGTTACCACGCAGTGGTCCCTTCGGGAAAACGCCCCGGCTACTA
>QZKQ01000101.1 GCA_003599535.1 Candidatus Zixiibacteriota bacterium
AGCAATCTCAAGCTCCGCCCAGCCCCTCCCTCCAGTGTCATTGCGAGGAATCCCGACCACAGGTCGGGATGACGAAGCAATCTCAAGCTCCGCCCAGCCGTCCACGCAGTGGTCCCAGGGGGAAACGACTGGGCTACGGATAGAAGCAAAGCCCCGTAAACGGGGCTCCTGTAGCTGCGAGATGCGAGATCCGAGATGCGAGCAAGGGGCGGCCACATAGGGCCGCCCCTACTAACGACTAACGACCAACGACTAGCGACTATTTCAGCAGCACCATCTTCTGCACCTGCGACGCACCCCCCGCCTCCAGCCGCACCAAATACACCCCCGAAGGCAGCCCCGTCCCATCGAACCTCACTTCATGCGTCCCCGCCGTCTGCCACCCCTCGCGTAGGGGCGACCCTTGCGGTCGCCCGCAGACATCGAACACCTCCAGCCGCACGTATCCCGCCGCCGGCAGCTCGAAGCGGATGACCGCCACAGGGTTGAAGGGGTTGGGGGAGACGGAAAGGATGAAGGAGGAAGGATGAAGGATGAAATCATTCTCTGCTGTTTCCGCACCGAACAGATCGCCGCTGAGCTTCCACCCTTCTCCAGCCCCAGGTCCCCAGCCCTCGGCCCCCGCTTTTTCAAACGTGAAGCCGCCCTGCCCCCAGGGGCTGCGGCAGGGGTAATTGCCGGCATAGAGGGTGTAGCCGTAGGTCCCCGGCGGGGCCGCCCCCGGCACGGCCTGGACCAGGCCGGTGCGGGCCAGCGTCCCTCCGGCGGGAAGGACCAGGTCCTCCCGGTGGGCGATCTCCAGGGTGTCCCCGGTGGGCAGAAGCGCCTCGATCCACAGGTCTATCCGCCCCCCTACGGTATCCGTGTCCACCACCGCCAGACCGTACGTGAAGCTGCCGCCCCCCGGCGGAATGACGATGGGGCCACCCTGCGGGGTCAGAGTCACTCCCAGGGGGAAGGGGCCGCCCAGGGTGCCGTCGGCGTTGCAGCGCTTGGCCTGGGCTTCGTGGTCGTTGACGCTGTCCACCACGAACACCGCCGTGATTCCCCCCTCGTCGTCCGGCCGCAAGCCCAGGTAGCTGAAGTTATCGCAATCCCGCACCGTCAGCACCGCCCCGCTGTCCCCCAGCATCCGCTGGCCCGTCACACCATCCAAATACTGTGTTATCAGGTGCAGGTTATCCAAAGCGCCCACTGGAGATTCCCGGAATAAGGCATAGAAGTAAGGAGCTTGATAGCAATAGCACATTCCACCCCCCAAGGTCCAGCCGTGTAATCCAAACACGGTAGCACCGTAACTGCCGGGCCAGGAAGGCCAGGTGGGGTTGCCGTTTAGATCCACCCGCTGGGCATAGATGGTGTCCCAAAAGAAGAATCCCAGATAGAAGTACCCCGGCTCGCCGAGAACCATTTCCGACAAATCAAACCAACTAAGATGATCGCGCACCCACAGGATCTGCCCGGACGGGCTGATGCGGTAATGCTTGTTGTAGGTGGTCTGGCCGGGGTTGGCCTGCAAAATGGCCCCGCCGGCGCCGTCGGCAATTAACTGGTGGAATACAGGATTGATGCAGACGTAGAGGTCCTGGCTCCACTGGGGCTGCCCCTGGGCGTTCAAATGCTGCATGTAGAGCGAAGAGGGTTGCGTGCGGCTGTCCCGCCACACCAGGAAACAGCCCCCCTCCCCGTCGGGGCAAATCTTGGGGACGCTGGCATCGTGATCGGGCGTGCCGCTGACCACCACCCCGTCCGGCCCCCAGGGCAGGCTGCCGTCGGGGTTCACCTTCTGGGCTCGCAGGTCCAACCAGTCCAAGGCCGGCTCGGAATAGGACACGGCCAGGAGGAACCCCCCCTGGCTGTCGGGGCAGGCGTCCCAGGTGTTGGAGTTGAGGGAAAACACCACTCGCCCGGAATCCCCCCACAGGCGGTTACCGGAGCTGTCCAGGTGCTGGGCTACCACGCCAGGCATGGGATTGGGGGAAAACGTCTTCCAGCAGACCAGGGCCCCGCCGGTCTGGTCGGCCAGGGCTGATGGATTTTCAAGATAGAAGCTCTGGTTGGCTGGAGTAAGGGGTTGCCCCTCGGGGAATTGGAAATTGCCAAAGCGGTCTATGATCTGACCGAAGAGGCCGTACCACTGCTTTTGATAGACCACCAAGGTGCGATTGTCCGAATAAGCCAGCGTGGTAGGCTTCAGACCCAAGGTATCCGGATTGGGCACGAACATCAGGTTTTCTTCTACTGTCGTGGGCCAGGTGGCGGCGGCGGGGGCGGCCCACAGCAGGGCGCAGAGGGTCAGCAGGGTAAGGGATTTCATGACAACCTCCGGAGAGGAAGGATAATAGAGATCGGTTCATCGTACCTGCCCGGGAATCCATTCCCGGGAAGCTTGCACATCCATACCCCGCCCGGGAATCAATTCCCGGGCTACGATCGTGCGGTCCCGCTAAAAGCGGGACGCTCAAAACATCCACTTCAGTGGATAGAACCAAGGTAGCCCGGAAATTCATTTCCGGGCGGGGCCGGAATTCCCCCCTGCCCCTGGCCGTACCAGCCACCAGCCACCAGCCACCAGCCACCAGCCACCAGCTACCAGCCACCAGCTACCAGCAACTATAATATAGCAAAAGAAATCACCCTTGTCAACTGCAATTTTTTGCGGAAGGAGGATTTTGGGGGGATCCCGGGGGAGGGGTGTAGGGGCCAAGCGTCGGCCGTTGCAGGTCCGGCGGAGATGGCTTCCCCACGGCGCCAGACCCTGCCACCGAACTCTCCGGCCCACGCCGATGCTTCGCCCCGGACAGGGTCCGGCAGCCCCGCCGGGCCGGGGGCGAAGCATCTGCGCACCGGGCCGGGGTATGCCGCCTTCGGTGAGGGTATGGATGGGTGTAAGGCTGGAGGCCTTTGCCGGGCAGATGCTTGGCCCCTACACCCCCTGCCACTTTCCAAGCCCCATTTATGGGGCTTTCATATTTTAGACGTAGCCCAGTCGTTTACGGCTGGGCGAGGCATGAGACGGCTTCGGGACTTTCGCAAGGGGACCACCTCGTGGCGTCCCTCGCCATGACACTGCGCCTATGAGGGTAGGTCAGACATTCCTGTCTGACATGAGTTCCCCACCCGACAGACAAGAATGTCTGTCCTACCTCCTGTTTTCTTTATACTTTATCCTTTATACTTTAGACTTTCTTTTCCCATCCTTCCATAAAAAAGGCGGCCACTTAGCCGCCACTTCGGTTCACGGACTACTCCCTCGCCCCCCCCGCCTTCTGCAGCGCCGGGCGGCCGCCGCGCACGCTGCGCCAGCCTTCCGCCGCCAGGAACACGGCCAGTACGAACAGCGCCGCGCCCGCCCCCGCCAGGATCAGGTCTCCCTTGGCCCAGTTGGCGTACACCAGTTGGCCCAGCGCCGTCAGAGTCACCGCGAACATGAAGGCCATGGGGTAGAGCGCGAATCCCGCGGTCTTGCCCGCCTTCAGCCGCCAGGCGGCGATCGCCAGGAAGGCCAGCGCCGCCAGCATCTGGTTGGCCGACCCGAAGATGGGCCACAGCGCCATCCCTTCCCCGGAAAAGACCAGGGCCGCCGAAGCCAGCACCGTCACGCCCGTGGCCAGGTAGCGGTTGCGGTGCAGTCCGGCGCGCACCGGCCCCGCGTCCGGTGCAGCGAAGAACTCCTGGAAGGCGAAGCGCGCCAGCCGGGTGGCGGTGTCCAGCGACGTCAGGGCAAAGGCCGACACGGCCAGGGCCACGAAGGCCTTGCCGGCCTCAAAGGGAATGCCTAATGTAGTCATGAAGCCGCCCACCCCGGAAGAGAACACGGCGATGGGCCCGGCGGTCTTCACCTGGGCCAGGTAGTCGCCGCGCAGCAGCACCACGGCGGTGACCAGCGCCACCACGGCCAGCAGCGATTCGATCAGCATGCCGCCGTAGCCGATCGGCCGGGCGTCGGATTCCCGGTTCAACTGCTTGGCGGTGGTGCCCGACGCCACCAGGGAATGGAATCCGGAGACGGCTCCGCAGGCCACCGTGACGAACAGCACGGGGAAGAGCCAGCCCAGACCCTCCACGTGGAAAGTGGAGAACGCCTCGCCCTGGATGGCCGGCGCGGCCAGGAACAGCCCCAGGAGCGCGGCGATCATCACGGCGTAGAGCAGGAAGGAGTTCAGGTAGTCGCGGGGCTGGAGCAGCAGCCAGACGGGCAGCACCGAAGCGGCGAAAATGTAGCCCAGGAGGATGAAAATCCAGGTGTTGTAGGACAGCGCCAGGGGGAAGAACTGGCCGGCAGCGACGCAAACGAACAGCAGGACGACGCCCAGGAGGGTGGAAGGCAGCAGGCCCAAAGAGCGGCGGTAAACGCCCAGCCCGAAGAGCATGGCCAGAGGCATGAACAGGGCCGAAGAGGTGGCCGCGGCGGGGACTTCCACGAAGGTCCTGGCCACGATGATGGTGAACACCGCCACCACCAGCACCAGAGTGGACCAGGCGAACACCAGGAAGAAGAACTTGCCCCGCGGGCCGATGTGCTCCTGGATGACCTCGCCGATGGAACGGCCCTGGTGGCGCACCGAAGCGACCAGGGAGGCGAAGTCGTGGGCCGCGCCGATGAAGATCCCGCCGACCAGGATCCACAGCAGCACCGGGACCCAGCCGAAGGCCGCCGCCAGCACCGGCCCCACGATGGGACCGGCTCCGGCAATGGAGGCGAAATGGTGGCCCAGCAGCACCGGGGGCCGGGCCGGGACGTAGTCCACCCCGTCGCCCTGGGTGTGCGCCGGAGTGGGACGTTGGGGATCCACGCCCAGGCGGCGGGCGAGATAACGGCCGTAAGTCAGGTATGCCAGCGCCAGCAGCACAGCGGACAGGAGAACCAGGAGGACGGCATTCATGGGCGTATCCGGATTATCACCTTGTGCCAAAACGAAGCGGGCCCCCGATCCCCACAGGCCGCGGTTATCGCGTTGTGGTAATACGGGAAGCCCGCAAGGCCTGGTTGGCGCCGGTGTGTCCCGCGCCTATTGGATCAGCGAACCGATGCGCGTCCAGCGGATGGAGTCGTAGAACCGGAAGAAGGGGATGTACTTATCCCAGGAGAAGTACACCACGAAGGCTTTGCCCACGATGTTGTCGTGCGGCAGGAAACCCCAGTACCGGCTGTCGGACGAGTTGTCGCGGTTGTCCCCCATCATGAAGTAATGGTCGTCGGGCACCACCACCGGCCCGTAGTTGTCCCGGTTGCCGTTGCCCGCGGGAACAATGTCCCGCTGCTGCACCTCGTCAGGCCAGACCCGCCAATCCGCGAATTTGGCCTTGGGGGGGTTGGTGAGCACCCGGCCGTTGATCAGCAGCACCTTGTCGCGGATCTCGATGGTGTCCCCGGGCAGACCCACCAGCCGCTTGATGTAGTTCTGGCTGGGATCCTTGGGGTACTTGAACACCACCACGTCGCCGCGCTGCGGATCCCGCAGGGCCGGCAGGCGGGTGTGGGGAACGTCAAACCCGATCCGGGTGAAGGGAACGCCGATGCGGTCCGGAGTGCGGATCCCGTAGAGGAACTTGTTCACCATGAGGAAGTCGCCGATCAGCAGGGTGTCTTCCATGGAGCTGGAGGGGATGCGGTAGGCTTCCACCACCGTGGTGCGGATGACGAACACCATGATGGTCAGAGTGATGATGAACTCCAGCCAGTCCCGCACCGGTCCCTTGGCCCGGCGGCGAGCTTCGCGCCTCTCCTTGCGCTGCTTCGCCCAGCCCCGATACGCTTTCCAGCCTTTGACGACGTTGTCCCACATGGATGATTTTCCCCAGATACAATGTTTATATCTTGTACCCACGGCGGGGTAAGCGGTTCCCGGAAAGGAACGGAGAAAATGCCCCGCCCGTCCCACCCACCAGTGTTATTGCCACGAAGTGGCCACTGCGTGGCGAGGCCCCGGTGTTCAGGGGCCGAAGCAATCTCCCCGGATAGTGTCATTGCCGGGTGCCCCACCGCTTGCGGTGGGATCGGTGCCTCTACTTCCCCTTGCGCTCCTCGAACAATATCCGTTTCCTCGCCTCCAGCAGTATCTCCTCCTCCCTTTCCTGGATCTCCAGCAATATCTTCGCCGGGTGCCCCACCGCTTGCGGTGGGATCGGTGCCTCTACTTCCCCATGCGCTCCTCGAACAATATCCGTTTCCTCGCCTCCAGCAGTATCTCCTCCTCCCTTTCCTGGATCTCCAGCAAAATCTTCGCCGCCGCCGTGCTGCCCGCGTTCGCCTGCTGCAGGAGGATTTTGCGGATGGCGGTGGATTCCGTCTCCCCCGGAGGCAACTCGTAATCCGGCGCCCCCCCCGCCTTGTAACGGTTCAGGATGCTCTCCAGCCGCGATCGGTTGAAGCCCTGCAGCCACCCTTGCAGAGTGCTTCGAGACACCCCGAAAATCTCCGCCAGGTTCTCTTGGCTCTTGTGCTTGTAGAGGTGCAGGTACACCGCCAGCTTGTTATAGAACACCTCGTTGCCATTCATGATCTTCGCATGTCTGGACATATTTCCTCCTTGGGTGGGCATGATGGGGTGTGATTGGTATTGTGGGTAATGACAATCGGGATTGGTTCACGCGTTGCGTCAGGTCTTAGCCGTGAGACAAGGAGGGCTTCGGTCGTGATGAACGTTCACCGGCTTGCGCACCGGATGCGACGTGACCTGACGCCTGAACGAATCTCCTTGGTCAGTACAGGGTGTGGGGTGGGTTTGGCAGGGGAGGCCGGTTGATCTGTGGTCGGGTTTCTATTCCAGAAGATGCTGATCTTCCTACTGCTCTACGAAATCACCTCTTTACGGCTAAGCAATTCGCAGAAATCTGCAAGTCCGGAGGCAGCTAGGGATCAAAGACGTGCGGAATAACAAGATTGGAGAAGATCCGGGCGGCGGCGAGGCGCGAGGCTTGCGGTTCATGCCGGTGATGCGGGCGGGAAGAAGGGAAGGTTACGGAACTAAGGATGAAGGATAAAAAGGATCCCACAACAAGAGGGGGACATTGTGCAGTAATGAGAGGGACTGTTATGAATCACCAACCCATTGTATTATTGCCTGGCTAAGAGGGTTGTACAACTGTAGAAGTTCTTCTTTTTCAGCGGTGACACCAAATACTTCTAAAAATTCGTTATCAATGCGATATCTTTCTGAAAGAGAATACGAATCCGCAACGTATTGCTGTGGAATTCTAGCAAGACTATGATGTTTATAATTATCGAATACTTCTGCTAACTTATCTACCTTATTTTGATCCAATTTATGAATATCTAAAATTGACATCATTCTCCATTGCGTCATTTTCATAGAGATAAATCCTCCATGTGTTTCTTGTCTATTTGCCAATATTGACATAATCCCCCAAGTAGTGTTCAACCAGAGACAAAGCGCTTTATATTTATTAATGTTTTCATAATTGATACGAACAGAATAAAATATATTTGCAATTGTTTTTCTATTCGCGAGTAGAGCTGTTACATGCGCAGTCGTAATTCTAATTCTATCTGGTACAAGAAAAATACTACCTTTTTTATCAAACATTTCGCGAGCATTGTCATTTAAAGGAATTGCATATGCATTAGGTGCAACTGCCATTGCTATCCGTTGTGATTCATCACCACCTAAAAGCATGGGAACTGCGCCAGGTATTGATTCATGCAGTGGTCTAAAAGTATCTGAAAATCGTTTGCGGTCAACCCCTATAGTAGCGATAATTTCATTAAATCTTACTGTTGGCACTTTAATTTCCTTGTTTTTAATTCTAATTATACCAGCACTCAGGTTATCTAATTGATCAAGTAAGGTATTTTCAGGTAGGTAAACAAATCTTCCCCAATTATCGCAATTTTCAATTAAATTCTTACGAGAAATCTTTTTTACGAGAGCTTTAGAGCTACCTGTCTCGTAGTAAGTTTCTTCTTTAGCGGAAATTACATCTGCAAGAGCTATTGCATCAATGCTTGTAGATGGCTTTTTTAGAAGCATAATGAAATTAGTATTTTCGTCCAAGTTAGTATTGTTCTGCTTTTTAGCAATAAACATGCACTCAGCAAATACAGAAGATTCCGAAAAATTATATTCATTACTATCATAACTAACTATAATATATTCAATATGGTAGTAATGTAAAATTAATGATCGTGCAAGAAACCATGAAACACCACTTATGAAGCTTCTTGGAAGCACAAAACATATCTTCCCATCATCTGCAATTTTGAGGTTTGCAAGATACAAAAACAACAAACCTTCCCCTGCTTGCCAAATCTGTCTAAATAAACTAAAATCTTTTTCCTGTAATATGTAGTTTATCGAAGTATCATTAAGTAACTGTTCAGCCACTCTGATTAAATTATACTTGATTTCTTCAGAAAGGGATTCATAATCTTTCTTTATTAAACTACGTTCATTTAGATCGCCAATAAAGCCAAATAAACCTCCTCCTTCCCTTCCGCCCCTACCAGTTGTTCTCGAAAAAGGCGGATTCATTACGATTAAATCATAAGGGCCAAATTTAGCTATTTCCGATAAACTCGTTATTTTACTTCCACGCATACCTACTCTAGTTGCACCGATGCCGATTTCGTGCAGTCTTAGTACTGACCTGCTCAATTCCAAAGAGCCTAATGACGTAAAATTATCTCTTTCACGATAGCCCAGAGGGATTGTGGATGAAGGTAACATTTTATCAATTTTTGTGCTTGGGCTGTGAAGTGCTAAATTCAATATTGTAATTTGGAGTGCATAGCCCAATACATCAAATGCGTAACAGTTATTTATAAAATTTCTATGAAATTCTTGCTCGATTTCATTTGGTTCTCTTTCTTCGCCTTTTTTCCATAAGTTCAGACGATGTTGTGAATTTTGCGCACTATACGCTGCTACTAATAAAGTACCACTACCACATGCAAAATCTGCAACCTTTCCAATCGTCGGCTTAGCCAAATATAACAGCAGATATGCTGAAGGAAGCTGAGTGTAATAGGTTGCAAGTCCTTTTTTGAGTGCCCACGAACCTACAACCTTATGGTATACTTTACCGCCGAGATCCCTACGAAGTAATGCTCTTTTCGTACTAATATCATTAGCTAGTTGTAGTATTGCCTTAAAATCATTCTCATGAGGCGGTAGTGATTTCAATAATTTACCCACTAAATCAAATATTAATTCATAATTAATCTTGAGTATCTGATGCACAGCTTCTTCTAACCCGTTTTTATACCCATATTGACTTGAAAGTTGCAAAATGGAAGGAAGTCTATAAAGATGTCTAATTGATTCGTAATAAACAGATCCTAATAATACTGCAAGCGTTGCCTGCGCAAAAAGCGCTTCTTTTATTTCTTTAGGATCACCAATTGAAAAGCCATATAGTTTATAGAGATCTTCATAAATATTTTCCGCTATTTTGTCCGATGTATATTGGCCAGTAATATTATCAACAACTCGTTGCACTAACTCTTCTACAGCAATTTCGACCTTTTTTAGTTCAGATTCATTTATAATAAACTGTGCTACCTCTTTTATCAATGAAGAAAGCGAATTTAAATCAACATCAAACCAGTCCCCAAAAGACTCAGCGACTGCACGGTCCATATAAATTATTTCCCAAAGTGTACCAGACATATCATCCGGTAAAATTATTTTCGCAGCCAGTTTGGTATTGAACAATTTTTTTCGTATTTCATATTCTGTTAAGTCTTGAGGAAAATTAGATGGATAATGGATAGCAATTGCAATATCAGCTGATAGTTGCTCTACCCTCTTTCTTGCATCCATTTCTGCATCATTGCGATCATAGGAACCTTCCAATACAATCTTTAATCCTTGATGATAAATTAGAACATCCTTTCGTCCTGCACCATCTGCTTGTTCTGGGCGTGATCCAACACCAACTTGATTTAGGATGTGAGAAAGTGCTATATTAAGCCTTGATTCCCAAGCTCTTACCATTATTATACCTTCATTTTAATACTGGGACTTGTTTTCGTTATCCCAACCGGATTCACGCAAGATGCGGTCAGTGATAATTCTTGCATTGGCTTCGGTAGGCATGCCGGGCGTCTCCGATTAGCGATAGAAGCGCGAAGAATCTTGATCGGACAGGGATTACATAATACAAAATCTGCCTGGGGAATTCAAGCGAAATCTTGAGAAAGTGCAAGTCGGGCTAGGGAACCCACCGCAAGCGCGGAGGCGCACTCCCATCCACCTCGTCCACTTTGTCCATAGCCCCCTACTATTAATATAACACCCCCGTTGCATATATGCAACAATTTTCTCCTCTTTTTCCTCACCGCTGCCCCGCTTTCCTGGGCTGTCAACTCTTCGCCCGGCTTTCCTCAGTTTCCGTTTTCCGCATAACCTGTGCGGCCGGCTGTCAGTGCTTCATACCTCCCCCGGTCAGCTTCTCACCCCTTCTGCCAAGATTTCACCCGCTTGCGCGCCGACTTCTTTTGCGCCGTTCGCGTCGTTCGAGTTCTCGTTTTTGTCAACTTCTCGCCTCCCCAAAACACGACCGCCGGGCTCTCGCCCGGCAGCAGTTTTGGTTGCCGCCAGGATTGGAACGAAGTGGTTCCTGGCGGCTTAACCTGCGGTTCCCCCTACTTGTCGTCATCCACCGACAGCAGCGCCATGAACGCTTCCTGGGGGATCTCCACCGCCCCGATCATCCTCATGCGGCGCTTGCCCTCCTTCTGCTTTTCCAATAGCTTGCGCTTGCGGGTGATGTCGCCGCCGTAGCACTTCGACAGCACGTTCTTGCGCAGAGCCCGCACGTTGGTCCGGGCGATGACCTTCGACCCGATGGCCGCCTGCACCGCCACGTCGAATAACTGCCGGGGAATCAAATCCTTAAGCTTGGAGGTCAGCCGCTGGCCCCATTCGTAGGCCTTCTCCCGGTGCACGATGACCGACAGGGCGTCCACCGCCTCGCCGTTCAGCAGGATGTCCAGGCGGGCGATATCGGAGGCGCGGTAGCCGGCCAGGTCGTAATCCAGCGAAGCGTACCCCCGGGAAATGGACTTCAGCCGGTCGTAAAAGTCGTAGATGACTTCGGCCAGGGGAAAGTCGTAGTGCAGGTTGACGCGCTGGCCTTCCAGGTATTCGGTGCTCTTGTACACCCCGCGGCGGTCCAGCGACAGCTTCATGATGGGCCCGATGTACTCCGCCGGAGTGATGATTTCGGCGGAAATATAGGGCTCTTCCACGGTCACCTGGCGGGACAGGGACGGCATTTTGGCGGGGCTTTCGATCAGCACCACTTCGCCGTCTTCCATGGTCACCCTGTACTCCACGGTGGGCAGGGTGGTGATGAGGTTCAGGTTGAATTCCCGCTCCAGGCGTTCCTGCACCACTTCCATGTGCAGCAACCCGAGGAAGCCTGCCCGGAAACCGAAGCCCAGGGCCATGGAGGTTTCCGGCTCCCAGGTGAAGGCGGCGTCGTTCAAGGCCAGTTTTTCCAGGGAATCGCGCAGGTCGGTGTAGTCCTCGCTGGCGGCGGGATAGAGCCCGGCAAAGACCATGGGCTTGACCAACTTGAAGCCGGGCAGCGGTTGAGTGGTGGGGCGGCGGGCGCCGGTGATGGTGTCGCCCACGCGGGTTTCGCGCACGTTCTTGCAGTTGGGGATAATGTATCCCACATCTCCGGCGGACAGCCTGTCCTTGGGCTTGCGGCCCAGTTGCAGCGTGCCCAGCTCTTCGGCGGTGTACTCCTTCTGGTTGCTCCAGAACAGCACCGGCATGCCTTTTTCCAGGGTGCCGTCGAACACGCGAATGTAGGGCACGGCCCCGCGGTAGGTGTCGAAGATGGAATCGAAGATCAGGGCGCGCAAGGGGGCCTCGGGGTCGCCCTTGGGCGGGGGGACGCGCCTGGCCACCGCTTCCAGCACCGCCGGGACACCGGTACCCTGCTTGGCGCTCACCTGCAGGATCTCGTCGGGGTGGCTGCCCAGCAGGTCGTGGATCTGCTGGATGGTATCCTCCACCTGGGCGGACGGCAGGTCAATCTTGTTGATCACGGGGATGATGGCCAGGTCGTGCTCCAGGGCCAGGTAGAGATTGGACAGGGTCTGGGCCTGAATGCCCTGGGTGGCGTCCACTACCAGAATTGCGCCTTCGCAGGCGGCCAGGCTGCGGCTGACCTCGTAGGTGAAGTCCACGTGCCCGGGGGTGTCAATCAGGTTGAAGGTGAACGGCCCCAGTTCCCGGTCCACGTAGGCCATGCTCACGGCGTGCGCCTTGATGGTGATGCCGCGCTCCTGTTCCAGGGCCATGTTATCCAGCACCTGTTCGTGAGCATGGACCAGTTGAATGGTCCCGGTCAGTTCCAGCAGGCGGTCGGCCAGGGTGGATTTGCCGTGATCAATATGGGCGATGATGCAGAAGTTGCGGATGTGGTTCATAGGGTTCTTCCCCAGGAATGAATTCCTGGGCTACTCTCATGCTATCCACTGAAGTGGATGCTCTTGTTTTCGCCCCATTTATGGGGCTTATTCATCTCCATAGTCCAGTCCTTCAGGGCTGGGCGGAGGCGGGATCGCGGCTATTCTGACGGATAACAAAAAAGCAACTCCGGAGAGTTGCTTTTTGATGGAAAGGACTCCGTTGCCTTCAGCAGGGGATTATTCACCTTTGGCTGCGGCTTCGGCCTTCTCCTCGGGCTTCTTTTTGGCCTTTTTGGGAGCGGCTTTCTTGCGCTCTTCCTTCTCCTGGCGCTTGATGGCTTCGTGATCCACCAGTTCCAGGATGGCCACCGGGGCGGCGTCGCCGCGGCGCTGTCCCAGCTTCAGAATGCGGGTGTAGCCGCCATTGCGTTCGGCGAAGTGGGGTCCGATGTTTTCGAACAGGTCATGGACCACGTCCTTCTGCTTCAGGTAGCGCAGGACGTGCCGGCGGCTGGCCAGGTCACCCTTCTTGGCGAAGGTGATCATGCGCTCCACGTAGGGACGCACGGCGCGGGCCTTGGTCAGGGTGGTGTGGATCTGCCGTTCCTTCAGCAGGGCGCAGGCCATGTTGGCGTAGAGGGCCTTGCGATGGCTGGCCGTGCGGTTCAACTGGAATTTCTTGATTCCGTGTCTCATGGTATCTTCAGGCTAAAGGGTTGCGGGTTCGAAACCGGGCGGCTTAGCGGCGCCGGCCTTCCGGTCCCAGGTAGCGGTCCACGTCCATGCCGAATTCCAAGCCGTGCTCCTTCAGGATTTCGGTCAGCTCGGTCAGGGACTTGCGGCCGAAGTTCTTGAACTTCAGCATTTCGGCCTCGTCGCGCCGCACCAGGTCGGCGATGGTGCGAATCTTGGCTTCCTTCAAGCAGTTGGCGCTGCGCACGGACAGTTCCAGCTCGTCCACGGGCTTCTTCAACAGCTTGCGGATGCGCAGCACTTCCTCGTCAATCTCCTGGTCGCGCTCCTCTTCCCGGGCCTTGATATCGAAGTTGATGAAGAGCTGGATGTGGTCGCGGATGATGCGGCCGGCCACTGACAGGGCGTCGTCAGGGGTGACGGACCCGTCGGTGGTGATTTCCAGGATGAGCTTCTCGTAGTCCGTCCGCTGGCCGATACGAGTGTTTTCCACCGTAAAGGTGACATTGCGGATGGGCGAATAGATGGCATCCAGGGGGATGGTGCCGATGGGCTGGTCGGGGATGCGGTTCTCATCGGCGGTGATGTACCCGCGGCCCCGGCGAATGAGCAGCTCCATGTTGATGTCGGCTTTGTCCTCCAGCGTGGCGATGTGCTGGTCGGGGTTCAGAATCTCAAAGTCGGTGTTGCCCTTCTGGATGTCCGCGGCGGTGATCACGCCCGGCCCCTTCAGGCGAAGCATGATCTTGTCCGGCTTGCGGTTCATCAGCTTCAGCCGGATGGCCTTGAGATTCAGCACGATTTCCGACACGTCCTCGACTACGCCGGGGATGGTGGAAAATTCGTGCAGCACGCCGTCAATCTTCAGCGACGTGATGGTGGCTCCGGGCAGGCTGGCCAAGAGCACGCGACGCATGGCATTGCCGATGGTGACTCCATATCCCCGCTCCAGAGGCTGCAGGATAAAGCGGCCAAACGTGGACGAGTAGGTCGCTTCATCGAGTTCCACGGCTTCGGGCATTTGGAAATTGGAGCCATTCATAGGTACCGCCTTCAATTTAAACTTCAGATCTTCCAACGGGTGGCGATGGGCCGTGGCGGGCTCCCGGAAAAGAGGGAAACGCCCGCCGGGGGAAAGCTCCCCCGGGCCGGTGTTACTTAGAGTAGAGCTCCACGATCATCTGCTCGCGGGCGCGGATGGGGATCTCTTCCCGGTTCGGGTAATTCAGGAAAACCCCTTCCATCTTGGCCTTGTCCAGCGCCAGGTAGGGCAACTGGCGGTCTTCACGAACCCGTTTCATCGCGTCGTGGACCATGCCCAGTTTGCGGGATTTCACCCGTACCTTGACGACGTCGCCGGGCTTGAGGATGTAGGAGGGAATGTCCACCACCCGGTTGTTGACCTCGATGTGCCGGTGGGTGACCAGCATGCGGGCGGCCTTACGGCCGGGCGCGAAGCCGATGCGAAAGACGATGTTGTCCAGCCGGCTCTCCAGCAGGGTCAGCAGTTGTTCGCCGGTGATGCCCTTCTCGTGCTGGGCGGTCTCGTAGAATTTATGGAATTGCCTCTCCAGCATGCCGTAGCTACGCTTGATCTTCTGCTTTTCGCGCAGCTGCTCTCCGTATTCCGACCGTTTGAAGCGGCGGTTGGCGCCATGCTGACCGGGAGGAGTTTCACGTTTTTCCAGGGCGCACTTGGCGCCGGCGCAACGTTCACCCTTCAGAAACAGCTTCTCGCCTTCGCGACGGCAGAGCTTGCACACGGGTCCCGTGTATCTTGCCATGGGATAATGACTCCTGTTCCTTTACACCCGGCGCTTTTTTCTGGGCCGGCAACCGTTGTGGGGGATGGGGGTGACGTCGCGGATGGCGGTCACCTGCAAGCCGGCGGCCTGCAGCGAACGGATAGCGCTGTCGCGACCGGCTCCGGGTCCCTTGACGTGCACCACGACCTTGCGCATGCCCAGGTCCAGGGCGACCTTGGCCGCGGACGTGGCCGCCTGGGTGGCGGCGAAGGGGGTGTTCTTGCGCGACCCCTTGAAGCCCTGGTGGCCGGCGGATGACTGCGCCACCACGTTGCCGTACACGTCGGTCAGGGAAATAATGGTATTGTTGAAGGACGCCTTGATGTGGGCCACGCCCGCGGCGTCCACCCGTTCTTTCTTGGTCTTTCTCTTGACTCGAGCCAAGGATGCCTCCCTTTACTTCCGGCGCACAGGCGCCGCCTTCTTCTTCCCTTTGCGGGTACGCGCGTTGTTCTTGGTATTCTGGCCGTGCACGGGCAGGCCGCGGCGATGCCGGATGCCGCGGTAACACCCGATGTCCATCAACCGCTTGATGTTCATCATCACTTCGGTGCGCAGCGGGCCTTCCACCTTGTAATCGGCGGCGATCAGGTTATTGATCTTGAAGGCATCCTCATCGGACATCGCATTGACGCGGATGGCGGGATCAATGCCGGTGCGTTCGAGGATCTGCCGCGCGGTGTGCGGCCCGATACCGTAGACGTATGTCAGGGCGACATCAATGCGCTTATCTTTGGGAAGATCAACTCCGGCAATACGTGCCACGAAAACCTCCTGATTGCGGGGCAATCCGCTCCATCGCGGATCAACCCTGGCGCTGTTTATGCTTGGGATTCTTGCAGATGACCCGCACCTTGCCGTGGCGGCGGATGATCTTGCAGTTATCGCACATCTTTTTGACCGAGGCGCGGACTTTCATCGCGGTCTCCTGATCACTTAAAGCGGTAGACGATGCGGCCCCGGTTCAAATCGTAGGGGCTGAGCTCCACCGTCACCTTATCACCCGGTAATATTTTTATAAAGTGCATGCGCATCTTGCCGGAGATGTGGGCCAGCACCTTGTGCCCGTTCTCCAACTCCACGCGAAAAGTGGCGTTGGGCAAGGTTTCCAGGACCGAGCCGTCGATCTTTATGGATTCTTCCTTCGCCAAACTGCCCTCTCTCCCAATTACCCTGGATTAGCTTTGTATTTAGCTGATATTACACGCTTGGCACGGGCAAATGATCCCACTGGAATCAGCGGGTCAGGATCAGGGGATCCCCGCCGGTGACGACGATTGTGTCCTCCCAGTGCGCCGAAGGCAGGCCGTCGGCCGTGACGATGGTCCAGTGATCGTCCAGGGTCAAGACGTCGCGGGCGCCCAGGTTGATCATCGGTTCGACGGCCATGGTCATGCCCGGCAGCAGTTTGGGGCCCTTGCCCGGCAGGCCATAGTTGGGGACCTGGGGATCTTCCCACAGGGTCCGCCCGATGCCGTGGCCGCTCAGTTCCCGCACCACACTGTACCCGTGGCGCTCGGCGTGCTCCTGAATGGCGTGGGATATATCCCCCAGGCGCCGCCCCTTGCGGGCCTGTTCCAGGCCCCGGTCCAGGCATTCCCGGGTGATTTCCACCAGCCGCCGTACGGGTTCCGGAACCTCGCCGATCAGGTACGTGCGGGCCGCGTCGCCGTAGTACCCCTGCCACTCCACCCCGATGTCCAGCCCCACGATCTGCCCGGAGGTCAACACGCGGTCCCCGGGGATGCCGTGGACCACTTCGTCGTCCACCGACAGACAGACGCTGGCGGGAAAGGGGATGCCTTCGGCCCCCACAATGCCCTTGAAGGCAGGGCGCCCCCCGCGGCGACGAATGGCCTCTTCCACCCGGCGGTCAATGTCGGCCGCCCGGGTGCCCGGGACCATCAGTGGAGCGACCTCGAGAAACACGTCGCGCAGGATGCCGCAGGCGGTGCGGATGCGGTCAATTTCCTGCGGGTTTTTGAGAATGATCATCGATCACCCGGCACAGCTTGGCGAAAATCTCCGAAGGAGATCCGTCGCCGTCCACGATCCGCAGCAAGCCGCGCCCGGAATAGTATTCCTGCAGGGGACTGGTCTGTTTGCGGTAGACGGCCAGGCGGTTGCGAATGGTCGTCTCCTGATCGTCGGCCCGCTGCACGATTTCACCTCCGCAGATCACGCAGCGGTTGTCCGCCGGAGGAGGATTGGAGATCATGTTGTAGTCGGCGCCGCACACGCTGCAGATGCGCCGGCTGCTCAGGCGCCGCACGATGTGCTCGTCCGGCACTTCCAGGCTCAGGCACAGGTCCAGACGGCGGTTTGCCTTCTTCAGCATGGACTCCAGCCCGTCGGCCTGCTGGATGGTGCGGGGGAAGCCGTCGAACAGGGCTCCCTCGGCACAGTCGGCTTCCTGCAAGCGTTCTTCGATGATGCCCAGCACCACCTTGTCCGGGACCAGGTCGCCGGCCTTGATGTACCCTTCGGCCTCGCGGCCCAGGGGAGTGTTGCCGCGAATCGCCTGGCGCAGGATGTCGCCGGTGGAGATGTGCGGGAAGTGGTACTTTTCCGCCAGCATTTTGGCTTGGGTTCCCTTGCCGGAACCCGGTGCGCCCAGTAGCACGATATTCATGATCGCTCGACGTTACATTCGGCGACGGCCCCGGATCCGCCCGGACTTCATGAAACCGTCGTAGTGCCGCATCAGCAGGTGGGATTCCATCTGCTGCAGGGTATCCAACGCCACGCCCACAATGATCAGCAGAGAAGTACCTCCGAAGAACGAGGCGAAGTTGTAGTTCACGTTGGAATACCGGGTAATCAGGCTGGGGATGATGGCGATGACGCCCAGGAAGATCGATCCCGGCAGAGTGATCTTGGTCAGGATGTTGTCCATGAAGTCGGAGGTGGCCTTGCCCGGGCGGATGCCGGGAATGAAGCCACCGTACTTCTTCATGTTATCGGCCACGTCCACCGGATTGAAGGCTACGGCGGTGTAGAAGTAGGTGAAGAAGACGATCAGGGCGCCGTAGATGATCATGTAGGTGAACGATTCGAAGTTGAAGGCGGAATTCAGCCAATCTTTCATCCCCGATTCCGGCAGGAACGTGGCGATGGTCGAGGGGAAGAACATGATGGACTGGGCGAAGATGATGGGCATCACCCCGGCGGTGTTCACCCGCAGGGGGATATGGGTGCGCTGTCCGCCGTAGACCTTGCGCCCCACCACCTTCTTGGCGTACTGTACGGCTATTTTGCGGGTTCCCTGGGTCAGCAGGACCACGGCGGCGGTGACCGCCAGGAACAGGGCAATCATGAACAATTCCACCAGCAGGGTGCGGTTGCCGGAGATGAACTGCCGGATCTCGTCCATGACCGCGAAGGGCATGCGGTCCACGATCCCAATGAAGATCAGCAGCGATATACCATTGCCCAAGCCTTTCTCGGTGATCTGTTCCCCCAGCCACATGATGAACACCGTACCGGTGGTCAGGGTCAGCACGGTCAGCAGGCGGAAGGCCAGACCGGTTACAGGAACGACCGGGGCGCCGGAAGCGGCGGCCGGCAGACTCTCCAGGAAGATGGCCACGCCAAAGGCCTGCAGTGCGGAAATGCCCACGGTGCCGTAGCGGGTGTACTGGTTGATCTTCTTGCGGCCTTCCTCGCCCTGCTTCTGCAGTTTCTGGAAGAAGGGCACCACCGTCCCCATCAACTGGATAATGATGGAGGCGGAGATGTAGGGCATGATGCCCAGGGCGAACACGGTGGCTTTCCCGAACGCACCCCCGGCGAACATGTCGTAGAGGCCGAAGAGGGTGTTCTGTTGCTGCTGGAAGAACTCTCCCAAGGCTTGCGCGTTGATCCCGGGGGAAGGTACGTGCCCCCCGATGCGGTAAACGATGAAGATGCCCAGGGTGAAGAGGATACGGCGCCGCAACTCGGGGATGCGGAAGACGTTCTGGAAGCTTTTGATCATAAGAGCTGGACCTCGCCGCCGGCGGCGGTGATTTTTTCCGTGGCGCTCTGGGAAGCGGCGTGCACCCGCATTTTCAGAGCCACCGTGATGTCACCATCTCCAAGGACCTTGACGGGCAGGCTGGCCTTGGAGATCAGTCCCTGTTTCAGCAGCATCTCGGGGTTGACTTCCTGACCGGCAGTGAAGACCTCGCTGAGCTGCTTGAGATTGACGATCTGGTAAATTTTGCGGAACGGGGCATTGGAGAAGCCGCGCTTGGGCAGGCGGCGCTGGATGGGCATCTGCCCGCCTTCGAAGCCCGGATTGTACTTAAAGCCGGATCGCGCTTTCTGTCCCTTGTGACCCTTGCCGCTGGTGCGGCCCTGACCGGCGCTGGTGCCGCGGCCCAGCCGCCGCTCCTTGCTGCGCGATCCGGAGGCCGGTTTCAGGTTGCCTAGATCCATGGTCCCGGTTGTCTTCTCATCCTTCATGGGTCCCCTCCACGCGCACCAGATAATCCACCTTCTTCACCATGCCGCGAATGGCCGGGTTGTCCGGCTGTTCGACCGTCTGGTTCAATTTGCGCAGCCCCAGCGCGCGGATGATCCGCTTGTGCGTCTCCGGCGCGTGGATGCTGCTCTTGACATAGGTGATCTTCAACGTATTCATGACTGGTCCAATTCCAGGATTTGCCGCACCGAGGTGCCGCGCTGCTGAGCCGCCGCGCGCAGGTCGCGGACACGAGCCAGGCCATCAATAGCGGCTTTGACGACGTTGTGGGGATTGTTGGTGCCCAGTACTTTGGTCAGGATATCCTTGACTCCGGCGCATTCCATGACCGCGCGCACCGCCCCGCCGGCGATTACGCCGGTACCGGGGGAGGCGGGCTTCAGGAGCACCTTGGCGGCGCCGTAACGCCCCGTGATTACGTGGGGCAGAGTGGTGCCTTGCAGCGGGACCTTTATCATGGACCGCTTGGCCAGTTCGGTGCCCTTGTTGATGGCGTCGGTCACTTCGTTGGCCTTGCCCAGGGCATGGCCCACGTTGCCCTGGCCGTCTCCCACCACCACGATGGCGTTAAAGGAGAAGTTGCGGCCGCCCTTGACCACCTTGGCCACGCGGTTGATATGAACCACGCGCTCGATCAGGTTGTATTCGCCCTGACCATCCTGGTCGCGGTCTCGGCGATCCCGGTCGCCGCGTCCACGGCCTCGACCTTTATCCCTGTCGCTGCCGGTGCGAGTATCTTCCATCAAAACGCTCCTATAGGATCAATCCACCTTCGCGCGCCCCTTCCGCCACGGCCTTGATGCGGCCGTGGTAGAGGTAGCCGTTGCGGTCAAAGACGACTTTTTCGATGCCCTTTTCCCGGGCCGAGGCTGCCAGGGCCTTGCCCACTGCCCGGCTTTGGTTGACCTTGCCCTGGGCCGATTCCATGTCCGCTTTCAGAGTCGGAGTACGGCTGGACAGGCCGGTGATGACGCGACCGGTCTGATCGTCCACCAGTTGGGCGTAGATCTCGTTCAGGCTGCGGTAGACCACCAGCCGGGGCCGCTCGGCGGTGCCGCGCACCACCTTCTGGATGTGCTTCTTGCGGCGCAGGCGCTTGGCGGTTTTGACTTCGTTCTTGCTTTTCATGGTTACTTCGACGTCTTTCCGGCCTTCAGGCGGATCGGCTCGCCCGCGTAGCGCACCCCTTTGCCCTTGTAGGCGTCGGGGGGGCGGATGGCGCGAGCCTGCGCCGCCGTCTGTCCAACCAATTCTTTGTCCGGTCCGACGATATGGAACAGCGTCGGCTTTTCCACTAAGAACACCACGCCGGGGGGCGGCAGCATCAGCACCGGGTGCGAATAGCCCACGGTGAAGAGCAGGTTCTTGTCCCGCAGTTCCACCTTGTAGCCCACCCCCACGATTTCCATGGAGCGGCGGAACCCCTGGCTGACGCCGGTGACTTTATTGGCCAGCAGGGCGCGGGTCAGGCCGTGCAGGGCGCGATCCTGGCGCGAGTCGCTCTGGCGGGTCACCTGGACCTGCCCGTCGCTCACCTGCACCGTGATGGACGCCGGAACGGTGTGCTCCAGCGTCCCCTGGGGGCCCTGGACGCGCACCCGGCCGTCTTCCTGGGTCACCGTCACACCCGACGGTATGGCAATGGGTTGTTTCCCAATCCGTGACACGTTATCACCTACCAGATATAGCAAAGGACTTCACCGCCGACTCCCAGCCGGCGAGCGCGGGCGCCGGTCATGACGCCGTGGGAGGTGGAGAGGATGGCCAGGCCGATGTTGTTCTGCACCCGGGGGATCTCTTCCTTGCCCACGTAGTGGCGCAGGCCGGGCCGGCTGACCCGCTCCAGGCCCTCGATCACGCTCTGGCCCTGCGGGGTGTATTTCAGGATGATGCGGATAATGCCGTTCTTGCCGTCATCGATGAGGGCATAGTCCTCAATCAGACGGTTCCGCTTCAGAATACGGGTGATTTCCCGCTTCATCTTGGAGGCGGGGATGTCCACGCGCTTCTGGCGGGCCCGCGCGGCATTGCGGATGCGGGTTAGAAAATCCGCAATCGGATCTGTCATCGTCATGCTGACTCTACCTTGTAAACTCGTTTTACCAGCTGGCCTTGATGATGCCGGGGATCATCCCCTGCAGAGCCAGCTCGCGGAAACAGATGCGGCACAAGCCGAATTTGCGCAGATACCCGCGGGGCCGCCCGCAACGGTTGCAGCGGTTGTACTGCCGAACCTTGAACTTGGGCGTCTTGCGCGCCTTGGCAATCATGGATTTCTTGGCCATTGACTATCTCAGTTATGCTCAGGCAGCGATTTCCCGGCCTTCCCCTTCCCGGCGGCGGAAGGGGATGCCCAGCACCTGCAGCAGGGCCTGGGCTTCCTCGTCGGTGCGGGCGGAGGTGGCGAAGGTGATATCCATGCCGTGAACGCGTTCAATCTTGTCTATGTCAATTTCCGGGAAAATGATCTGTTCCTTCAGGCCGATGGTGTAGTTGCCCCGGCCGTCGAAGGAGCGATCCGGCAGACCCCGGAAGTCGCGGATGCGGGGGATGGCCACGGACAGGAAGCGATCCAGGAATTCCCACATCTGCCAGCGGCGCAGCGTCACCCGGCAGCCGATGGCCATGCCTTTGCGCAGCTTGAAATTGGAGATGGACTTGCGGGCCCGGGTGATGGCCGCTTTCTGCCCGGTAATGGAGGAGAGTTCCTTGGCCGCGGCTTCCAGCAGCTTGGGGTTCTGCGCGGCTTCGCCGATGCCCACGTTGAGCACGATCTTCTCCAGGCGCGGGACCATCATGGTGTTGGCGTAGGCGAAGCGCTTCATCATCTCCGGCACCACCTTGTCCCGGTAATGGAGCATCATCCGGGGGCGGTAGTCGGCCGGCATCTCGGCGGCTTCGGGCGCCTTCTCCTTCTTCTTCTTTTTGCCCTCGCCGGCTTCGGGAGCGGCTTCGGGGGCCGGAGCGCCCTTGCCTTTCTTCTCCTTCTTCCCGGCTTTGGCGTCCTGGGGAGCGGCCTCTTTCTTGGGGGCCTTCTCCTTCTTGGGCTTGGGCTCTTCGGCGGGCGCCGCGGGTTCCGACTCGGGGGCCGCGGTTTCCGGCTCGGGGGCCGGCGTCACGTCGGGCTTATCGTCTTCCGGTATGAACATCCGTCAAGCTCTCACACGGTTAAAATACTTCGCCGCAACGCACGCAGGCGCGAATGTGGCGGGTGCGGCCTTCTTCGGTCACTTCCCGGTGCTTGGTGCGGGCGGGTTCGCCGCACTTGGAGCAGATGACCATGACATTGGAGGCGTTGATGGGGGCTTCCTTTTCCAGGATGCCGCCGGCCTGGTTCTTGGGATTGGGCCGGGTATGGCGCTTTATGAAGCGCACCCCCTCAATGATGACGCGGTTTTTGTCGGGGAACACTTTGAGCACCCGGCCGCGCTTGCCCCGGTCATTGCCGGAAAGGATGACCACGGTGTCGTTTTTCTTTACATGCATGGGTTGTTGTCTCGGGACAGCGATATCAGATGACCTCGGGGGCCAACGATACGATTTTCATGAACTGCCGCTCCCGCAGCTCGCGGGCCACGGGGCCGAAAATGCGCGTGCCGCGCGGTTCCGACTTGTCATCCAGCAGCACGACGGCGTTGTCGTCGAAGCGGATGTAGGATCCGTCCGGGCGGCGCACTTCCTTGGTGGTGCGGACCACCACGCACTTGACCACTTCTCCCTTTTTCACGGGGGAATTGGGGATGGCGGACTTGACCGAGGCCACAATAATATCGCCCAGAGAGGCGTAGCGGCGCTTGGTTCCGCCCAATATCCGAAAACACATGACCCGTTTGGCCCCGGTGTTATCGGCGACGTTTAATCTGGTGTATTCCTGAATCATGGCGGTTCCCGGCGTCCCCCGGAGGGGGTGAAACGGTTGGGTTAGGCGTACGCTGCGAATTACAAGGGCTTCCGTCGGCCCGTGGGCGGACGGTTATTTGGCGCGCTCTACCACCTCGACCAGGCGCCAGGTCTTGTGGCGGGACAAGGGGCGGCATTCCATGATGCGCACGGTGTCCCCGAGGTTGGCCTGGCTGTCGGCGTCGTGGGCCATGAACCTCTCAGTGCGCTTGAAGTACTTCCCGTACAGGGGATGCGCCACCCGGCGTTCCACCGCCACGGTGATGGTCTTCTGCATCTTGTTGGAGACGACCGTGCCGACCTTGGTCTTGCGCGGCCTGCGCTGGGTTGTAGTGGTCATTTGCTGGCTTTCTCCGGCTCTTGGCGAAGGCCCAATTCGAATTCGCGCAGGACGGTTTCGAGCCTGGCGACGTCGCGGCGGGCCAGGCGCACCTTGACCTGGTTGTCCAACTGATGGGTGGCCAGCTGGAAGCGCAGGTTCTCATATTCTTCCCGGGCGTCCCGCAGGCGCTGGGCCAACTCCTCGCGGGTCAGTTCGCGGATATCGTGCATTTTCATGGTTAGATGGCCTCCCTCACCACGAAGCGGGTCTTGATGGGCAGCTTGTTGGAAGCCAGTCTCATTGCCTCGCGGGCGATGTCTTCGGGCACCCCTTCCACTTCGAACAGGATGCGTCCGGGGTGAATGACGGCCACCCAGTATTCGGGCGAGCCCTTGCCCTTGCCCATGCGGGTCTCAGCGGGCTTCTGGGTGACGGGTTTATCCGGGAAGATGCGGATCCAGACTTTCCCGCCGCGCTTGATGTGCCGGGTGATGGCCACACGGGCGGCTTCGATCTGACGGTTGGTCATCCAGCAGGGTTCCAGGGCCTTCAGCCCGTACTGGCCGAAGCTGACTTCATCGCCGCGGTGGGCCTTCCCGGTCAGGCGGCCGCGCTGCTGCTTGCGGTGTTTGATTCTTTTGGGAGCTAACATGTCGAACCTAAGATCAAATGGCTTCAGGCGATTTCGGCGGCCCGGTCCTTGCCCAGGATTTCCCCCTTGCAGATCCACACCTTGACGCCGATGGCGCCGTAGGTGGTGCGTGCCGTGGAGGTGGCGTAATCAATGTCGGCGCGCAAGGTGTGCAGGGGAATGCGGCCTTCCTTGTACTGTTCGGTGCGGGACATTTCGGCGCCGCCCAACCGGCCGGAGCAAGTGATCTTTATCCCCTCGGCTCCCATGCGCCGGGTGGCTTGGATGGCCTTCTTCATGGCCCGGCGGAAGGATACGCGCCCTTCCAGCTGGCGGGCGATGCCGTCGGCCACCAGTTGTGCTTCCAGTTCGGGGCGCTTGATTTCCACGATGTTCAACTGGACGTCCTTGGAGGTGAGCGTCTTCAACTCGTTCTTCAGGATGTCCACGTTGCGCCCTTTCTGGCCGATGACGATGCCGGGCCGGGCGGTGGTCACCGTGAGGACGATGCGCTTGGGAGTCCGTTCAATCAGGATGTTGGCCACCCCGGCGTTCTGCAGGCGCTGCTTGATGTAGCGGCGCAGCAGGACGTCTTCCTTCAGCTTGTCGGAAAAGTTCTTCTCGTCAAACCAGTTGGAGGACCAGGTTTTATTAATGCCCAGCCGAAAGCCGACCGGATTGGTTTTCTGTCCCAAATTCTCTCCTCAGGGTTAAACGGACAGGGTGACGTGGAGATAGCTGGTGCGCTTGCGAATCCGGGTGGCGCGACCCATGGCCCGGGGAGACCAGCGTTTCCAGGTGGTCCCTTCGTTGACCCGGATCTCGCTCACCACCGCATCGTCCACATTGATATTCTTGGCCTCCTCACGGTTCATCATGTTGGCCAGAGCCGACCGGATGGTCTTCTCCACGACCACGGATGATCGCTTGGGGGTGAAGTGCAGAATGTTCAGCGCGTCATTGACCTTTTTACCCCGCACCAAATCGGCAACCAGGCACATTTTGCGGGAGGCGATGCGCACGTAACGGGCGGTCGCTCTGGCTTCCATGCTTCACTTCCTAACGCTTAAGATACCCGGCTGGTGCGGTCGGCCTTCTTGCCGCCGTGGCCGCGAAACGTTCTGGTGGGGGCGAATTCGCCCAGTTTGTGACCCACCATGTTTTCGGTGATGAACACGGGCAGGAATTTCTTGCCGTTATGCACGGCCAGGGTGTGCCCCACGAATTCCGGCGGAATGATGGACCGGCGCGCCCAGGTCTTGATGACCTTCTTCTGGCCCCTGTTTATCATCGCCTGCACCTTACCCATGAGCTTGGGATCAATGAAGGGGCCCTTTTTTACGGATCTGGGCATATTGTCTCTTTTCGTCTATGACGACAGCTTGGTTGATTACGAATGGCGCGACTTGACGATCAGCTTGGTGCTGGCGGCCTTCTTCTTGCGGGTGCGGTAACCCTTGGCCGGGATACCCTTGGGCGAACAGGGGTGACGCCCGCCCGAACTGCGCCCTTCGCCTCCGCCCATGGGGTGGTCAATGGGATTCATGGCCACGGCGCGGGTGCGGGGCCGGCGGCCCAGGTAACGGTTGACGCCGGCCTTGCCCAGGGAGATATTGGCGTGTTCTTCGTTGCCCACCTGACCGATGGTCGCCATGCAGTCAATGTGCACCTTGCGCACTTCCCCGGAAGGGAGGCGCAGGTTGGCGTAGTTGCCGTCCCGGGCCATGAGCTGGGCGGCCGCGCCGGCGGTGCGCACCATCTGAGCACCCTGACCCTTGCGCAACTCCACGTTGTGCACCATGGTTCCCAGGGGGATATCCTTCAGCGCCAAAGTGTTGCCCACGCGGATCTCAGAGTTTTCCCCGGAGGTGATCCGGTCGCCCACTTTCAGCCCGTTGGGAGCCAGGATGTAGCGCTTCTCCCCATCGGCGTAGAACAGCAGGGCGATGTTTGCGGTGCGGTTGGGGTCGTACTCGATGGCCGCCACGGTGGCGGGGATCCCGTGCTTCTCGCGCCGGAAGTCAATCTCTCGGTAGGCGCGCTTGTGGCCGCCTCCGCGGTGGCGCATGGTCACGCGGCCCAGGTTGTTGCGTCCCCCGGAGGATTTCTTGGGAGATACCAGGGACTTCTCCGGCTTCTTTTTGGTCAGATTGCTGGTGTCCAGCTTGACCATGAAGCGCCGGCTGGGCGTGGTCGGTTTATAGCTTTTCGTCGGCATGATGGATTAAATGTTCTCAAAGAATTCGATTTTCTGGCCCGCAGCCAGCGTGACGATGGCTTTCTTCCAGGAGGCGCGCCGGCCTTCGAACCGGCCCTGGCGCTTCAGCTTGCCCAGGACGTGCATGGTGCGCACCTGGGTCACCTTGACGTTGAAGCGCTTTTCCACCGCCTGCTGAATCTCAATCTTGTTGGCTCCCTTGTCCACTTCGAAGGCCACCTGGTTCAGCTTGTCCTGGGCCGCCGTGGATTTCTCCGTCAGCAGGGGCCGCTTTAAGATGATCCGATGCTTAGGCACGTGTCAACACCTCGATTAGGGGCTCGACGGCGCTGCGGTGCAGCAGCACGGTCCGGTGGCGGATCAGTTCGTAGGTGGAGACCGCCGCGGACTTCTGCACGCTGCAGTAGGGGATGTTGCGAGCCGAAAGGTACAAGGTCTTATCGTATTCGGGCACCAGCACGATGACCGGCTGATCCTGAGTCTGAAAGCCCTTCAGGATGGTGTACAGCTCCTTGGTCTTGGGAGCATCGAACTTGAAGTCTTCCACGATGCGCAGGCCGCCGCCGTTGGCTTTGGCCGCGAAGGCCGAGCGCCGGGCCAACTTCAGGACCTTGGCGGGCAGGCGCACGTCATAGTCGCGCGGTTCCGGCCCGAAGATGCGGCCGCCGCCCCGCCAGATGGGGGACCGGCTGGTGCCGGCACGAGCCCGCCCGGTGCCCTTCTGGCGCCACGGTCTCTTGCCGCCGCCCCGAACCAGGGCGCGGTTCTTGGTCATGGCCGTGCCCTGACGGCTGCGGGCCAGTTGCCGTTTGACCGCCAGGTACATGGCGTGCTCGTTCGGTTGAACCTGGACGAGCTCGTCGGGCAGTTCCACTTCTTGTCCGGTGGGGTTGCCCTGGATATTGTAGACCGGGAATTTCATAGACTGCTATGGGTTTAAGACGATCTCGACCAGCGAATTTCGGGCCCCGGGAACCGCGCCTCGGACCAGCATCAGGTTCTGCTCGGGATCCACCTTGATGATATCCAGATTCTTGACCGTGACTCGGGCGGCGCCCATGTGCCCGGGCAGGCGCAGGCCTTTCCACAGGCGGCCGGGATCGGTGTGCGCGCCCACGGCGCCGGGGTGGCGGTGGTACTCGTGCGTCCCGTGGGAAGCGTTGGGGCTGCTGAAACCGTGGCGCTTGATGACGCCGGCAAAGCCTCGTCCCTTGGACACGCCCGACACGGTGACCATCTGCCCTTCCTTAAAGCGGTCGGCGGGCAGGACGTCGCCCAGCTTGTAGCTGGAAGCGTCCTTTACGCGGAATTCGCACAGGAAGCGCAGCGGATCGGACCCGGACTTCCTCAGGTGACCCAGTTCGGGCTTGGACAGGCTCTTGTCCTTGGTGAGCCCAAACCCGACCTGCACGGCTTCGTAGCCGTCGGTGTCTTTGGTCTTCACCTGGGTGACGCGGCAGGGACCGAACTGAATCAGGGTGGCGGGCACGTGGTTGCCGTTCTTGTCGAAGAGGCGCGTCATGCCCAGCTTTTTGCCCAGCGTAAAGCTCATGGTATCACTCTAACGTGCTTATCTGGTCCGCCCGTAAGCTCGGAGCTCCAGGCGGAGGAAGCCTAATTTCAGGTTTTGATCTCGATGTCCACGCCCGCCGGCAGCTCGAGCTTCATCAGGGCGTCAATCGTGCGGGTGTTGGAATTCAGGATCTCGATCAGACGCTTGTGGATGCGGGTCTCGAACTGTTCCCGGGACTTCTTGTCCACGTGGGGGGACCGCAGCACCGTGTAGACCGTTCTCTTGGTCGGCAGGGGCACCGGTCCGGAGATCAGGGCGCCGGTGGAACGCGCGGTGCGAATGATTTTTTCCGCCGACTTATCAATCAGGTTGTGATCGTAGGCCTTCAGGCGGATGCGGATGTTCTGTCCGGGCATAAGTAGCTTACTCCAGGATTTTGGTGACGACGCCGGCGCCGATGGTGCGGCCGCCTTCGCGGATGGCGAAGCGCAAACCCTCTTCCATAGCGATGGGGCTGATCAGGGACACCGTCATCTTCACGTTGTCCCCCGGCATCACCATCTCCATGCCCGAAGGCAGCGCCGTCTCCCCCGTCACGTCCGTG
>QZKQ01000133.1 GCA_003599535.1 Candidatus Zixiibacteriota bacterium
CGCTGCGGCCCGGGCCCGCGACGCCGCGCGCAAGGCCAAGGAACTGGTCCGGCGCAAGGGGGCCCTGGAATCCGGGTCCCTGCCCGGCAAGCTGGCCGACTGCTCCATCACCGAACCGGATCACAGCGAACTGTTCCTGGTGGAGGGCGATTCCGCCGGCGGGTCGGCCAAGCAGGGCCGCGACCGCCGCTTCCAGGCCATCCTGCCCCTGCGGGGCAAGATCCTGAACGTGGAGAAGGCCCGCCTGGACAAGATCATCTCCAACGAAGAGATCCGCACCATCATCGCCGCCATCGGCACCGGCATTGGGGGTGAAGAGGCCTCCGAGGCGGAAGGCAACGGCCAGGCCAACGGCAATGGCAACGGCGATAGCTTCAACTTCGACCTGAAGCGCCTGCGCTACGGCAAAATCATCATCATGACCGACGCCGACGTGGACGGGGCTCACATCCGCACCCTGCTGCTGACCTTCTTCTTCCGCCATATGCGCAAGCTGGTGGAGATGGGCCATGTATACATCGCCCAGCCGCCGCTCTACCGGGTGAAGAAAGCCCGCGAAGAGTTCTACGCGTATGACGAGAAAGAGCGCGAAGACATCATGAAGCGACTGGGCGGATCGTCCGGGGTGCAGACCCAGCGCTACAAGGGCCTGGGCGAAATGAACCCGGACCAGCTCTGGTCCACCACCATGGATCCGGAGCGCCGCCTGGTGCAGCGGGTGGAACTGGAAGACGCCGCCGCCGCCGACCGCATGTTCGAAATCCTCATGGGCGACCAGGTGGAACCGCGCCGCGCCTTCATCGAAGAGAACGCGCGCTACGTGAAGAACCTGGACGTGTAGCACAGCTACTTTTTCGCTTTGCGGGTTTGCACGAGAAGGCCTCTTCTCCACGTAGGAGCGGGGCCTGTCCCCGCCCGTTGCACCAGAATAAATTCTGGTGCTCTCTGGCGAAGAAAAGTCTCTAAAGAGACTGGCAAGGCCGGGAGTGGAGGCCATCCAACCAGTCTCTTTAGAGACTTTCCGAAAATTTGGAGAGCCCCGAATTTATTCGGAGGGCGGGGCACGGCGAAAAAGGCCTGCGGGAGAGCCCTCGCCGGAAAAACCGAACCCTTTGTGGAAAGGGCAGCGCTGCTGGAATCGGTAACCGACGGCGATTGACGAAAAATCATCCGGTGTGATTTCCGTCACATATATAGGGGTTGAGATTCCGTTGTTTGTTATCCGGAGGCATGCGCCCAGTGGAATCCGCCTGGGATAGGGGGAAGTGCGCCCATCGGGCGCCCGTCACTGCATTCCAAGCGGGGTCGGGAAGCGTGAGGGGGAGACTTGCATGTCTGTACTGGTTTTTGCTGAAGAAAGCCGCTGGGTACACTCCGGAGCCACGGAATACTACGCCACCGTCGCCGGCGCCGCCTTTGAGGAGAGCGCCTATGACGAATTCGGTCGCCGTCTGCTGCGCCTGAAGGAGCGTTTCTTCAAGCGCCGCGAGCCGGGCGAATACCCGTTGCGCGGCCGGGACCTGCTGAATCCGCGGGTGCTGGCCGGCGGATACCGCAAGATGGAGTTCGTCCAGGAGCTGTTTTCCCTGTGCCGCCTGCAGGGCGTGGCCTCCTTTTCCGCCACGCGCAAGTTCCCGCTGCGCCCCGAAGCGCTGCTCGAAGGGCTGCCCGGAGGCGCCTCGGCCGGCGCCATCGGCGACACCGACGCCTTCACCTCGCAGTCCGTCTCCCTGCTGAACGCCTACCTGATCGAACGGGTTAACTCCTTCATGCTGGAGAGGCACCCGGGCGAGCGGGCCAAGCTGATTTTCAAGCAGGAAGAGGGCAGGCGGGACTACACCCGCGCTGCCGGGCTGATGCACTTCTTCCACCGCACCCCCTACGGCGGAGGCTTCCATGGGCTGCTGCGCGTCCCCCTGTTCGCGCCGGCCGCCCTGTCGCCGGGCCTGCAGGTGGCCGACGTCTTCGCCTACGCCATCAACCAGCATCACGGCGGGCGGCGGGAGATGGCCGAGTATTTCCGTGAAATCGAAGCCATGCAGTTCATCTCCTCCATCGAACGGGACGAATTCGAGCTGCGGGGGATGAACCTGCTGGAATGAGCTCCGGATGAACGTGCCCCGAAATATCGCAGGCGCCGTTCCCCGGGGAACGGCGCCTTTTCGTTGGCCGGGCCTTCCTGAAACTATGCAGGGGAGGCGGGCCCCGGCGGATAGCCGAGGCGTCCGCGCCGCCGATCAGGCGACGCCCGCCTCCCCCTTTATTCGACGCCTATAATATACGCCGGCCGCGGGCGGGAGTCAAGGGATTTCGAGGGGAGGGCCAAGTATCTTTCTGTGACCCATGACCGGGAGTTCGCCATGACCGAAGAAGAGCTGCTGAAGATCCAGTTCCGGCCGCACGACACCAGCGAAGAGGCCTGGCGGGTGCAGACCGAGGCGCTGCGCCGCCTGGGGCCGGAAGGAAGATTGCGGTTGTGTTTCGAAGCCAGCGCCAATCTGCGCGAATTGGTCAAGGCCGGCGTACGCATGCGTCATCCCGATTACACTGAAGAGGAAGTGCGTCTGGCGGTAACTCGGATCATGGTTGGGGAAGAGGTCATGCAGAAGGTGATGCCATGGGTGACGGTCCAACCGTAGACGAGCAGAGGGAATTCCTGGCTCGGGTGGTGTCGGCGCTGGAAAAGGCCGGCATCCCCTATATGATCACTGGCTCTATTGGCAGCAGTCTCTTCGGCGACCCCCGGGCTACGCGCGACATCGATTTTGTGGTGGCGCCTATCGAAGCTCAGTTATCCGCTTTTATTTTGGACATCGAGACTGATTATTATCTCAGCCGGGAAGCGGCCAAAGAGGCTTTCCAGAACCGGTCCATGTTCAATATCATCAATGCCTTCATCGGCTGGAAGGCAGATATTATCTTGCGTAAAAATACTACCTATGAGAAAGAGAAATTTCAGCGCAGGATTCCAGCAGAGTACCTGGGAGTTGCCATAAATGTTGCCACTCCGGAAGATATCATCCTAAGCAAACTCCAATGGAGCCGGGCCAGCAACTCGGAGATGCAGTACCGGGATGTTGAAGGTGTGATCCGCATCCAGCGCGGCCGCCTGGACCTGGACTACCTGCGCCGCTGGGCCAAAGAGTTGGGTGTAGAGGCGCTGCTGGAGAAGGCCCTCCGCGAAGCGGTGTGATCAAGACTTTTCCCCGTGCAATCCGAACTTTTCACCTTTTTTCAGAGTATAATCCCTGACGCCCGCCTCGCACCGCTTTCCGTGCGTTTTCCTCTTGTTTTTCTGCCTTTTGGCATGTAGTTTATGCCTATTCGTGAAACGTTGAGTGCAAGCGAGATATGCGCCTCGATGAGCTGTTAAAAATAAAGCGTGCCGCCATCCTGGAAATTGCCGCGCGGCACGACGCCCGCAACGTCCGGGTGTTCGGTTCCGTAGCCCGGGGGGAAGCCGACGAACAGAGTGACATCGACTTCCTGGTGGATATGGAATCCGGCCGCAGTCTGTTTGATCTGGGCGGCCTGCTGATGGATTTGCGCGAACTGTTGGGCCGCGACGTGGATGTGGTCACGGAACGAGGCCTGAAGGAGCGCATCCGGGAGCGGGTGGTGAAGGAGGCGGTGGAAGTATGATGATAATGTCTAGAGGAATAATGGAAAGCCTCTGTGTTTTCCTATTACTGAGTCTATTCTTCGCTTCGTCCGCGATCAGCATGGATCTAACCTCGAACGATCTTAACTCGCTTCCAACAGAGTATTCTCGGGCCGAGTTTATAAGCATTTTCGAGATATCGAAAGAATTTGCGGCGGGTTTTATCCACGAGTATCGAGATGTGCTTCAAAAAGAGATCGCGCCGCAATTTTTAGATTCTATTCCACTCGCTCGAGGGAATTATACAATAAATATCATTGCTTCGACGGAATGCGAATCATTCATTAGTATACAGCCATCACACAAGCTCCTGCATACTTATAGTGTTAGCGATTGGCCGATCCAGGTTCATTTGTTCTCCGGTTTAGACTCGCTCGTTGGAAGGGGGGAAGTAGATACTATAGTCGCGTACACGCTAAATAGATACAAATTAATTCCACCTACGTATTCGATAACGGATTCAAATGTCATATTCACAACGGATGTCACATTTGTTTCATATTTAGCTAAACAATTTACATTCGGCAAAAATAGCCTTATTTTCTTGGAAAATGGCAAATTTGCTATAAGAAGAAATAAAAGGCATGTAGTGGAAACAACGCTTAATGGTTTTAGCTTTCTGACTGGCGATAGCGATTTTTCATATTTTACTAATCTTAAAGAGAGATATGGCCAGCTTATTGCTGAGCAACAAATGAGGAATTTATTCTTTTCGTCACGTTACTTTAGAGAAGTACGTGGATATAAATTGTTAGCTCCACTTGCGGGAGAGATGCTGATAAAGCAGGAAAAAGCACGAAATGGGCTTATTGATTACCCATTTTATCAATTCAATGCAGAAAGACTTGAGTTACGAAAAAAAATTTATGAGTTAGGTCTTGACGATAAGTTTGAAGATGATTTATTTAACGATGGAAATATAAGGCCACATATAGGAAATCTGTTTGTACCATATACAAGCAGAGTTGGCTTTATGGTACAATGGATCGTTATTAACTCATCGATGTTCATTCTTCTCTTTATAGTTAAATTAAAAGCCAATAAGCGTTTACTAACAATTAAAGAATTTTTGATTAATAGCAATCACAAGTTTTTAGTAATATCAGTAATCAGTGGAGTAAACGGTTGGGTCTGGATGAAAATTCCAAACAATTTTACCATTTGGTATATGGCGATCCCGGGATTGTTATATATAGCAACCATCAGCTTTGTGTATTCTGGGGACAACAAACAAAATTTAAGTTGACGCATTAAAAGATGTGAAATCACATCATGTAGAATCCCGCCGGGTTCAGAGACCCGGCGGCACATTGCACCTTCTTTTGCCAGCAGCCGGTAGCCAGCAGCCAGTAGCCCTTTTCATCTCACAATTCCCAAGATAAAAGCGAGCAACCATGTCCATCACCCAAAACGAACGCATCCTGCCCATCAATATCGAGGATGAGCTGCGGGACTCCTACCTCGATTACTCCATGTCCGTCATCGTCTCCCGCGCCCTGCCCGACGTGCGCGACGGCTTGAAGCCGGTGCACCGCCGGGTGCTCTACGGCATGCACGAGCTGGGCCTGCAGCCCGGCCGCGCCTATAAGAAGTCCGCCCGCATCGTCGGTGACGTCATGGGTAAGTATCACCCCCACGGCGACTCCGCCATCTACGACACCCTGGTGCGCATGGCCCAGGATTTCAGCCTGCGCTACCCCCTGGTGGACGGCCAGGGCAACTTCGGATCCATTGACGGCGACGGCGCCGCGGCCATGCGGTACACCGAAGCCCGCATGCTTCCCCTGGCCGCCGAGATGCTGGAGGACATTGACAAGGACACCGTGGATTTCGTCCCCAATTACGACGATTCCATGACCATGCCCGGGGTGCTCCCGGCCAAGATCCCCAACCTGCTGGTGAACGGGTCCGCCGGCATCGCCGTGGGCATGGCCACCAACATCCCGCCGCACAACCTGAAGGAAGTGGTCAACGGCCTGATCTACGTGCTGGACCGCTTCGGCGAGAAGTTCGACGACGCGGCTATGCTCAAGACGCCCGAGGTCTTCGATGAGATTATAAAGGGGCTGTCCACCAAAATCACCGCCCCGGACTTCCCCACCGGAGGCATCATCTACGGTTCGGAAGGGGTGCGCGAAGCCTTCCGCACCGGCCGGGGCCGGGTCGTCATCCGCGCCCGGGCCACCATCGAGGTGGGCAAGGTGCGCGACCGCATCGTGGTCACCGAGATCCCTTACCAGGTAAACAAGACCCGGCTGATCGAGAAGATCGCCGACCTGGTCAACGACAAGAAGCTGGAAGGGATCGCCGACATCCGCGACGAATCCGACCGCGACGGCATGCGCCTGATCATCGAGCTGAAGAGGGACGTCATCCCCGCCGTGGTGATGAACAACCTCTACGCCCATACCCAGCTCCAGACCACCTTCGGGGTCAACAACCTGGCCCTGGTGGAAGGCATCCCCCGGGTGCTGAACCTGCCCCAGATGCTGGTGGAGTACCTGAAGCACCGCCACACCGTGGTCATCCGCCGGGCCCGCTTCGAGATGCGCCAGGCCCGGGAGCGCCTGCACATCCTGGAAGGCCTGAAGATCGCGGTGGACAACATTGACCGGGTGGTGGAAATCATCCGCTCCAGCCGCAGCGTGGACCTGGCCCGCAAGGCCCTGATCGCCGAATTCAGCCTGTCCGAAGATCAGGCCAAGGCCATCCTGGACATGCGCCTGGCCCGGTTGACCGGCCTGGAACGGCAGAAGCTGGTGGATGAGATCAAGGCCCTGAGGGAGTTGCTGGTCGAGTTGCAGGCCCTGCTCGATTCCAAGGCCAGGCGCGTGGCCCTGTTGCGCGAAGAGCTGCTGGAAATCGGCGAGAAGTACGGCGACGCCCGCCGCACCGAAGTGGTGGCCGACTACCGCGAGTTCACCATCGAGGACATGATCGCCGAAGAGGAGATGGTGGTCACCATTTCGCACCAGGGTTACATCAAGCGCTTCCCCGTTTCCGGCCTGCGCCGGCAGCGCCGCGGCGGCAAGGGGTACACCGGAGCCAAGACCAAGGAAGAGGACTGGATCCAGCACCTGTTCGTGGCCTCCACCCACAACTACATCCTCTTCTTCACCGACCGGGGCCGCTGCTACTGGCTGAAGGTCCACGAAATCCCGCAGATGGGCCGCGGCTCCAAGGGCCGCCCCATCGTCAACCTGATCCAGGTGGAGCGCGACGAGCAGGTGCGCGCGGTGGTTTCAGTGGCCGACTTCCCCGACGACCGCTACATCATCATGGCCACCCGCCAGGGCGTGGTGAAGAAGACGCCGCTGTCGGATTACGGCAACCCGCGCCGCACCGGGATCATCGCCCTGGGCATCCGCGACGGTGATGAACTGATCGAGGCCAAGATCACCGACGGCCAGGACGACGTCATCCTGGGCACCCGCTTCGGCCAGGCCATCCGCTTCCCCGAATCCAAGGTTCGGCCCATGGGCCGGGCGGCCTCCGGGGTCAAGGGCATCGAGCTGCGGGAAGGCGACCGGGTGGTGGGCATGGTGGTGGTCAAGCGCGAAGGCACCCTGCTGGTGGCGTCCGAGCGGGGCTACGGCAAGCGCAGCTCCATCCAGGACTACCGCGTCACCAACCGCGGCGGCCTGGGCATCATCACCCTGCGCGTCACCGACAAGACCGGCCCCATGATCGCCATCATGGAAGTGGTGGACCAGGACGACCTGATGATCGTGACGTCGGGCGGCATGGTCATCCGCCAGCCCATCGAGAAGATCCGCACCATCGGGCGCATCACCCAGGGCGTGCGCCTGATCCGCATTGACGAGGACGACCGCATCGCCGACATTGACAAGCTGGTCAAGACGGAAGAGGACGATAACGGCGACATCGAGGATGACGCCGGCCCGGATGACGAACAGGAAGAACTGTTTTAAAGGGGGTCCCCGTGTCCACTCTGGAGCAGCCGGGCGCCGACCGCCCGGCTATCCCGAATGAAACCCTGAGCGCCGAAAGCCGGTCTCCCGAGGGGCCGGCCCCGGCGCTCCTGGTCTATCCCAGCGCCCCGGACACTACCGACTCCGAGGCGGTCCGCCTGGCCCGGCTCCATGCCCCGGCCCTGGAGGCCGTCCCGGACGCCGTGTTCGTCTGCGACCCGCAGGGGGCGATTCTGCATTCCAATCGCGCCGCCCGGAAGGTCTGCGGATTCGATCCGCAGGACGGCCCGGGCCGCGCCTTTCCCGACCTGGTGGCCGCCTCCGAACGCCGGGACCTGGCCGAGCGCTTCGCCCGCCTGGACCGCGAGGGGGGCTGGGCCGGGGAAGTAAACCTGCTCCAATTCGGCGCCCGCAAGCTCCCCGTGCGGCTGACCCTGTCGCCCCTGCGCGACGCCGAAGGCCGGGAGCGGGCCGTGGTCGCCGTCTGCCGCGACCTGAGCGACTGCCTCCGGCTGGAGGAGAACCTGCGCCAGGCCCAGAAACTGGAAGCGGTGGGCTTGCTGGCTTCGGGGCTGGCCCACAACATCAATTCCCCCTTGGCCGCCATCATCGTCACCGCGGAGATGGCCCAGGCGCGGAAACCCGAGATGCGCGAATTCCGCGACATCATGCAGGCCGCCGCCCGCATCCAGGAGATCATCGCCAACCTGATGACCAAGAGCCGCCAGGAGCAGTCCACCGAAGAGACCAGCATTGACCTGAATCAACTGGTACGGACCGAGCTGAAGTTCCTGGAAGCCAACCTCTTCTTCAAGCACCAGGTGGAGCTGGAGGTGACCCTGGAGCCGGACCTGCCCAAGTTCCCGGGGCTCTACGGCGACTTCTCCCAGTGCTTCTACAACCTGGTGCAGAACGCCCTGGACGCCATGCAGGAGACGGAAGATCGGCGGCTGGCGGTGCGCACCGGCCGGCTGGATGGAGGCCTGGCCCTGCACCTGACTCTAAGCGACACCGGGTGCGGCATTCCCGAAGATCAACTGCACCGCATCTTCGAACCGTTCTTCACCACCAAGCAGGAAAACAACCACCGCCTCGATCTGGTCGTGCCCTCCGGCACCGGCCTGGGGCTGTCCACCTCGGCGCGGCTGATGAACAAGTACGGCGCCACCCTGCAGGTGAGCAGCCGGGTAGGGGCGGGCAGCGAATTTCAGATCCGCATCCCCCTGCAGCGGCCTGACGCCGAGTAGCACCGCCGGGCGGAAGGGCCCGGCGGCGAGTGTTTCAGGTACCGTGGGGAACGGCCGGTTATTGGGTCGGCGCGGGGGCGGGCTCCGGAGCCGGAGCCGGGGGCGGGGGAGTGGCGCGGAAGTCGCACACGCCGTCCCTGTTCTCATCCACGAAGCGGTGCTGGAAATCGGGGTCGCGGCCGTTGGGGATGCCGTCCCCGTCGGCGTCGCGGTTCATCATGCGCTGCCGCCGTTCCGCCCGGAACTTGGCTCGATCCGGGGCGTGGTCGCAGACGCCGTTGCTGTCGGCATCCACGAAATTGGGGCCGGGCTGCGGGAGGCCCGCGGCGTGACGGTGCGGGCGCGGGGCGGGGTGCCGGCCCTGAGGGTTCTGCGGGACGGGATCGGTTCCGGCCCAGGCAAGAGCCGCCAGCAGCGCCGCCGCCAGCAGGCCCGTCAGTATTCGTTTCATGGTCATTCTCCCTTCGTATAGGACGTCGTCCTTGCCGGACGCTTTCTGTACGTTGGACACCGAAACCCTGTCCGGGTTGAATCGCCCGCGGGGAAAATCGCGGCGTCTCTCGCCCGGGAGTTTGCACCACGGCAACAAAAAAACCCGCCTCAGGGTGAAATTGTGCACAATTTGTTTCGTATATAGAAAAAAGGCAATCTCTTCATATGCAGGGGAAACCATGATTGTTCGGACCAAAGAATCCCGGACCAAATACGGGAAGATCGCCGACGCCACGGTGGGGCGCCTGTCGCGCTACTACCGCACTCTGAAGCACCTGGAAACCCAGGGGGTGTCCACGGTCTCTTCCGAAGAGCTGGCCCGGCGCAATAACGTGACCTCCGCCCAAGTGCGCAAGGACTTCTCCTTCTTCGGCGCCTTCGGCCGGCGGGGGCTGGGATACAACGTTTCCGACCTGAAGCAGAACATCGCCCGCATCCTGGGCCTGGACCAGGAATGGCACCTGGCCCTGGTGGGGGTGGGGAACATCGGCCGGGCGCTGCTCAACTTCCGGCAGTTCCAGGAGCAGAACTTTTACTTCACCCTCATTCTGGACAGCGATCCGGCCAAGATCGGGACCAGGATCGGCAACCTGGAAGTAAAAAACCTGGATCACCTGGCGGACGAGATCCGCCGGGCGCACGTGGACATGGCCGTCCTGTCGGTGCCGGCCGAAGCGGCGCAGAAGGTGGCCGACCAGTTGGTCGAGGCGGGCATCAAGGCCATCCTGAACTTCGCCCCCATCACCCTGCTGGTGCCGCCCGACGTCACCGTCCGCAACGAGAACATGGTCATCGAAATCGAGCATCTCTCCTTCGCCCTGGCGGAGGGCTCGCGGAAAATCGAAAGGTAGAGCAATCGGATGAAACTCAGCGCACCCGGCCGCCGGAGGGGAATCCTGCGCGGCGGGGGGATAATCCCGGCCGCACTCTTCTGGGCGTGGTGGACCGTCGCGGCGGGGGCCCAGTGGGGGGACCACGTGGAGCGCGTGTCCGAATCGTTGATCTGGGGTCCCTTCCGGGACGTGCAGTGGTCCGGGGGCAAAGCCTGGGCGGCCATGGGCTACGGCCTGGCCGTCTTCGACGTAACCAACCCTTCGCAAATCGAGCTGGAGAGCTTCTACGGGGCTCCCGGATCGAGCGAAGGGGTTTTCGTTGCCGGGGACCTCGCCTACCTGGCCGGGGGCACCGCCGGGTTCCAGATCCTGGACGTCTCCAATCCCGCCGCGCCGGCGCTGCTGGGCGAACGGGACACCCCGGGTTATGCCTACGACCTGGCGGTCCAGGACGGGATCCTGTACCTGGCCGACGGATCCGGCGGCCTGCGCCTCTTCGACGTCTCTGATCCCGCCGACCCGCAACCCCTGTCCCACCTGGTGCTGGACGGTTGGGTCCGCGCCGTGCAAGTGCAGGACAGCCTGGTTTACCTGGCCGCCGACAACGCCGGGCTGAAGATCGTCAACGCCGCCCTCCCCGCCCAGCCCCAGATCCTGGGGCAGTACAACACTCCCGGCATCGCCCAGGGGTTGCGCTACAGCGGCGGCCTGCTCTACCTGTGCGACGGTCCCAACGGGCTGCTCATCTTCAACGCGGCCGACCCCTCCGCCCCCGCCCTGGCCGGGCAGTGGACCACCACTCCGGGTTCGGCCCACGCAGTGGAAGTCAGCGGCAACTACGCCTACCTGGCCCACGGCACCGGAGGGCTGGCGGTGCTGAACGTCACTGTCCCGTCGCTGCCCTACCTGGTGGGGCAGTACGACACTCCGGGGCAGGCCCGGGCCCTGGCCTTCCACGAAGCGAACCTGTTCCTGGCCGACGATGCCCAGGGGCTGCACGCCATCTGGGCGGCCAATCCCCAGGCGCCCGCCCTGCTGGACAGTTGGTCCCAGCCGGGGGAAGTGCTGAGCGTTTGGGCCGCGGGGCGCTACGCCTACGCCGCCCGGGGGTACCTGGGCCGCGTCACCATTCTGGACGTGCTGGACCCCGCCGCCCCGCTGGACGTGTCGCGCATTGAATTCGGCTACCCCACCACCGGCGTCAAGGTGCTGGGCAACGTCTGCTACAGCGCCCACCTGGACGACGGAGTGCAGTTCACCGACGTGGCCAATCCCCTGTCTCCGCACTTTATCGGGCGCAAGAACACCGTGGGCGAAGCCCTGGACCAGGCGCCCCGCTGGCCCTACCTGTACATCGCCGACGCCTCCGAAGGGTTGGTGGTGGTCAGCTTAACCAACCCCGATTCCGCCTGGCACGTGGCCACCTCCGACTTCGCCCAGGGGGTTGAGCTGCGGGGCGACACCGCCTACGTCAGCCAGTGGAGCGCCGGGGTGGCCCTGGCGGACGTTTCCGATCCCGTGAATCCGCAGATCGTGGCCGAGTACGACACACCCGGCCTGGCCCGCCGCTGCGTGCCGCTGGGCAATTACCTTTATGTGGCCGACGGGTCCTCCGGGCTGGTGATTCTGAATCTGAACGGCGCGCCGGTGGGGCAGTACGATACCGGCGGGCTGGCCGGGGACGTGAAGGTGGCCGGCGGCCTGGCCTTCGTGGCCGACGGGACCGGCGGGCTGCTGGTGCTGGACGTGTCCAATCCCGCCCAGCCGGTTTACGCCGGATCCTATCGTACGCCCGGCCCGGCCCTGGAAGTCCACCTGTCCGGCGGCGAGATTTACGTCGCCTGCCAGTACGCCCTGGGCCTCTACCGCTTCACCGGCCTGGGGGTGCCGCCCCTACCGCCCCCGCTGCCGGCCGGTTTCTCCCTGACGGCGCATCCCAACCCCTTCAATCCCCAGACGACAATCGGCTACCGGCTCCCGGCTCCCGGTTACCTCCGCCTCCGGGTCTACGACACGGCCGGCCGCGAGGTGGCGACGCTGGCGGAGGGCTGGAGAGCCGCGGGGGCTTACGAGGCGAGGTTTGACGGGTCGGGATTGGTTTCGGGGGTGTACGTGGTGAAGCTGGAATCAGGAGAGTACGAAGCGCAGACGAAGGTGGTGTTGTTGAAGTAGCCGCTGATCGTTGGTTGCTCCCTGTGCCCGTGAATGCACTGAGACTCCAAATCAACCAACCTGTCCTGCCACTACCGCCAACCGCTCATTTCACCGGCGGAAACAGGGACTTCAGCACCGCTTCGACCTGCTGCCACACGATTTCGGCCGAAGGCTCGGCGTCAATGCGCACGATGGCCGGGTCCTTCAGGGCCAGGAACAGGGCGCGCACCCGGCGCAGGTAATCCAGATTTTCGAACAGGTTGGGAGTCTCGCCCCGGCTGTCGCGGATGCGCCGCAGGGCGATTTCAGGGGGGAGGTCGAGCAGGATGACCAGGTCGGGCCGGGGGGCGATGGCTTCGTTGCGCCGGCGGATGTCCTGCGGGTCCAGGCCCCGGGCGCCCTGGTAGGCGATGGAGGAGTAGTAGTAGCGGTCCAGCAGCACCACCTTGCCCGCGTCCAGCGACGGCCGGAGGTTGACCCGCACGTTCCACTCCCGGTCCTTCAGGAACAGGTCGCGCTCGTCTTCGGGGGTGAGCCGTCCGGCCTGGGCCGAGGCGCGCAGCACTTTGCCGTGCGGGCCCCGGGTCGGTTCCCGCAGCGTCGCCACTTTATACCCCCGGGCGTGCAGCCAGATGGCCGCCCACTGCAATTGCGTGGATTTCCCCGTTCCGTCAATGCCTTCGAAAACAATCAGCCTGCCGCGTCCGGTTGCCATAGTACCACGTTGTTTTTCTACCTCGTAAGTACACCAATATAATTCCCCCCGGATCGGTTCGCAAAGGGAAAGTGGGGTTTTAGCAGTTCGCATTCCCCGTCCGCGCCGGGAACTCCTTCTTCCTTCCAAACATTCAAAGGTTAGACTTCAACCAACCACCCCCGCTCATGAACCTCCTCGTCACCGGCGGAGCCGGTTTCATCGGCTCGAATTTCATCCATTACATCCTGCGGGAGCATCCCGAGGTCTCCCTGGTCAACGTGGATGCGTTGACCTACTGCGGCAACCTGGAGAACCTGTCCGGCGTGGAGAAGGATCCCCGCTACCGCTTCGTCAAGGCCGACATCGCCGACGCCGGAACCATGGCGGAAGTGTTCGCCGGCGCCTCCTTCGACGCCGTCTTGAACTTCGCCGCCGAAACCCACGTGGACCGCTCCATCACCGGCCCCTCGGTGTTCCTGCGCACCAATGTCGCCGGGACGCAGATACTGCTGGACCTGGCCCTGAAGTACGGCGTGCCCCGCTTCGTGCAGGTGTCCACCGACGAGGTGTACGGGTCGCTGCCGGAGACCGGGGCCTTCACCGAAACCACTCCGCTGGCTCCCAACAGTCCCTATTCCGCCTCCAAGGCCTCCGCCGACCTGCTGGTGCGGGCCTACGTCCACACCTACGGGATGGACGCGGTCGTCACCCGCTGTTCCAACAACTACGGCCCCTGGCAGTTCCCCGAGAAGCTCATCCCCCTGATGATCACCAACGCCCTGGAAGACAAGCCGCTGCCGGTCTACGGCGACGGCCTGAACGTGCGCGACTGGCTGCACGTGGAGGACCATTGCCGCGCCGTCTGGCTGGCCCTGGAAAAGGGAGTCAAGGGGGAGGTGTACAACGTGGGCGGAGCCAACGAGTGGCACAACCTGGCCCTGGTGAAGGAGCTGTTGGCCATCCTGGGTAAGCCGGAATCGCTGATCACCTTCGTCAAGGACCGCCCCGGGCACGACCGGCGCTACGCCATTGACGCCTCCAGGATCCGCCGCGAGCTGGGCTGGCGGCCCACCTACGACTTCGCCTCGGGGCTGCGGCAGACGGTGCAGTGGTACATCGAGAACGAGACCTGGTGGCGCCGGGTCAAGAGCGGCGAATACCAGAAGTACTACCAGACGCAATACGGGCTGTGAAGATCTCGCGCGAAAAGATCGCCCTGCTGCTGTGCGATTTCCTGGCCCTGAACCTGGCGTACGCGGCGTCCTACTTCCTGCGCTACGAGACCGGCTGGTTCAAGGTGTCCGCGGTGGCTCCGGAATTCCGCCACCTGCTGATGCCTTCCCTGCTGGTGTCCGGCGGCTGGCTGGTGATTTTCCTGCTGCGGGGGATGTACCGCACCCTTTATGGCCAGGGATCGGTGGACATCGTTTTCAGCGTCATCCGCGCCTCCCTGGTGGGCGTCTTCCTCATCTTTCTGATCACCATTGACCTGCGCCGGCCGCTGTCGCCCTCCCGCGTGGTGCTGATGTCCTACTGGGGATTCCTGGTCTTCTTTGTGGCCGGGGGGCGGGTGATGATCCGCGCCGCCCAGAAACGGCTGCTGGCCCAGGGGATCGGCCTGCGCAATGCCTTGATCGTGGGCTTCAACGACCGCGCCCGCTCCTTCGTGCGCCAGATCCAGCGCGTCCCCGACCTGGGCTACCGCATCTGCGGCTTCCTGAACGGCGCCGTGGAAGATGAATACCTGGGCGTGCGCGTCCTGGCCGGATTGGACACCCTGGAAGAGACGGTGCGCCGCCACGGAATCCGCGAGGTGATCCTGGCGCCGTCCCCGGCCGAACGCGAGCAGGTCCCCGGGATCATCTCCCGGCTGGCCAACCTGCGCGTGGGTATCAAGATGCTGCCCGACCTGACCGACACCCTCTACGGCCACCTGCGCACCGCGGCCATCCGCGGCGTCCCCCTGATCGAAGTCTTCCCCGACATCCTCTCCCCTGGAGAGCGCACTCTGAAGCGGACCCTGGACGTGCTGGCGTCTCTGACGGTGCTGGTGCTGGGCCTGCCGCTCATGCTGGCCCTGGCGCTGATTATAAAGCTGGATTCCCGCGGCCCCATTCTCTACCGCCAGCAGCGGGTGGGGCGCGGCGGACAGATCTTCACCCTGCTGAAATTCCGCTCCATGGTGGCCGACGCCGAAGCCAAAACCGGTCCGGTGTGGGCCGGCAAGGACGACCCCCGAATCACCCGCCTGGGCAAATGGCTGCGCCGCATGCACCTGGACGAGCTGCCCCAGTTCATCAACGTGCTGAAGGGCGACATGTCCCTGGTCGGCCCCCGCCCGGAACGCCCCGCCTTCGTGGACCAGTTCCGCCACACCATCCCCCTGTACGAGCGCCGCCTGAACGTCAAGCCCGGCATCACCGGCTGGGCCCAGGTGAAGCACAAGTACGACGAATCCCTGACCGACGTGGTGGACAAGCTCCGCTACGACCTCTTCTACCTGGAAAACATGTCCGTGGTCCTGGACCTGAAGATCATCATCTCCACCATCGGCGTGGTGGTCACCGGCAAGGGGCAGTAGCCAGGAGAGAAAGAAGCCAGAAGCCAGAAGCCAGAATCCAGAAGAATAGGAGTCAGGCGTCAGAATCCCGGTGGACACCCCGTCAGGGTTAAATTCGGAGGGCCACGCTTTGTCGTGGCCACATCCTCGCAGGTGGCACAGCCACTTTTATCGCTTTGCGCGACATGTAAGCCTTGGGTGTCATCCCCGCGCAAGCGGGGGGACACAGATCCTCTTTCGCTTCGCGGTGGCACAGCCACTCTTATCGCTTCGCGCGACGTGCAGGCTTTTGGTGTCATCCCCGCGCAAGCGGAGATCTCCTGCCACTATCGTCTGGCGCGAAGGTGAACGGGCGCAGAAGACGACTCCCCAGGAGTCGAATATGGATAGCCGTAGGTGCCACGCAGTGGTCCCCTCGGGAAAACCTACGGTATGGATGCACCCTCCTCCCCTTCCCGACCCCGTAGGGGTCGAACCATGTCATCCGCGTAATCTGTTAAACCGGTGAAAATCTGCGATTCTGACGGGAGGAAGCATCCTCCGCCGCCAGGAATCGCTGCGCTTTAATCCTGGCGGCAACATGAATCTGCGATTCTGACGAGAGGCCGGGCGGCAACTGTGCGACCTCGTTTCCTCCATTCCCTTTATTCCATCCCTGATTCCGGCATCCCCGCGTCAGGTCTCGCCGCATTTACAGAACCCGGATACTCCTGTCACCATCGCCGTCGCGGGTCGTCTCTCGCGGCTAGGACCTGACGCAACGCAGAGGGCAAGGCTGGGAGGCGTCAGGTCTCGCCGCATTCACAGAACCCGGATACTCCTGTCACCATCGCCGCCGCGGGTCGTCTCTCGCGGCTAAGACCTGACGCAACGCATAACCCGCAGTAATCCTGACGGCAACATGAAATAGATCGGGGCGGCCTCTCAGCCGCCCCGTTTTCTCGCCTCTCGCCACTCGTATCTCGCCTCTACTTCAGCAGCGTCAGTTTGACCACCTGGCAGGAGTTCCCGGCCTGGATCTTCGCCAGGTACAGGCCCGAAGGCAACCCGGAAGCGTCCCAGGTCACGGTGTGCGCCCCGGCTTCGCGCCAGCCGTCCACCAGTGTGGCCACCGGGCGGCCGGCCACGTCGTACACTCCGACGTGCACCGGGCCGGAGGCCGGAAGCTGGAGGTCCAGCGTGGTGACCGGGTTGAAGGGGTTGGGCGCAGCGGCCAGGGCCAGGGCCGCGGGCAGGGTCGCCGGCTGATGCCACTGAGGATCGCAATCCCAGCCGCTGCACGCCCAGTCGTGCACCAGCGGGTCGCCACTGTCATAGGTGGACTTGGAAAAGGTGAAGTAGTCCCAACTGTACACCTGGTTCTGGGCCAGGTTGCCCAGGTGGCCGTAGAAGTAGTGCGATCCGGAGACCGCCGAGCCGGGGATGTTCTGCCCAATGTTGCGGGTCAGGACATTGCCCGCGGGGAGGGAGAGCCCGGTCCGCTGGAACAGGACGGGCGTGAAGGGGCCGTAATTGCCCGAACTCATGGGGGATTCGCAGGTCCAGGCGTCGAAATTGGTCGTCTGGCCGCTGCTGTTGTTACCGCTGAAGTTGAAGTAGAGAGTGCCGCCGCCGGCCGGAATGGGCGATCCGCCGGTCAGGGCCACGTCGCAAACCGGCGTGGGCACGGAAGTATCGGTCCGCTTGAACAGCCTCAGGCGGGTGTCCCAACTGCCGGCCACGATGTCGAAGTCCCCGTCGCCGTCCCAGTCGGCCGAAGAGATGCGGCAGGTGGACATGGTCTTCAACTGGACGTTGCCGGTGTTCAGGTACACACCCGCGGCCAACTGCGGATTGTAGTTGCTGCCGTTGTTCTTGTAGAAGTAAATCTTGCCATTGATTTCTCCGGCCGCCACGTCCTTGATCCCGTCCCCGTCGTAGTCCGCCACGTTGGGGCAGGAACGGCTGCCGACGTCCAGGACGCCGCCGGTGGCCAGGGTGAGATTCTGCGCCGGAGCCAGCACGGGATTGCCCGCCGTCCCGGTGTTGCGGTAATACTTCACGTACCCATCGCTGCAACCGGCAATCACATCTTCCAGCCCGTCCTCATCCCAGTCATCCGTCCAGACGGTGGAATAGAGGCCCACGTCCAGGGTGACTCCCCCAGCCTGCAGGGGGCCGACGTAGTGCAGGGAAGGGTTGGCCGCCGTGCCGATGTTCTGATAATAGCGGATCTGGCCGTTGTTTTCGCCCACCAGCAGGTCGTTGTCGCCGTCGCTGTCCCAATCCACGATCCGTGGAGCCGCGGTGGTGCATCAGCCATAGGTGACGGAAATGGTGATTCCGTCCGCCTGCATGACCGTGTGGTTGGCGAAGACCGGCGGGTTGCCGGCTCCGGCGGTGTTCTGGTAGTACCAGATGTTGCCGTTGAAGAACACTCCGACCAGCACGTCCACGTCGCCGTCGCAGTCCCAGTCTCCCAGGCAGGGGATGTCGTAGACGTTGCCGTTGGGCATGTAGCCTTCCGCGTTAGTCAGGAAGATGCCGTAATCGAAGTTGGGCGCCTGGGCTCCGGCGGCCGAGGCCAGGAGCAGGCCCAGACAGATACAGATCAGCTTACGGTACATGATGCCTCCATAGCTGTGGGTGGATGATTTATCGCAACAAGAGCAGCTTCACCGTAGCGCTTCCCGCCGCCGTCTCCAGCCGGGAGAAGTACACCCCCGAAGCCAGCCCCGATCCGTCGAACGTCACCTCGTAATGGCCCGCTTCCCGCCATCCGTCCACCAGCGTTTTCACTTCGCGGCCGGAGGTGTCGTAGACCCGGAGGCTGACGTGGCTCGCCGCTCGCAACTCGTAGCTCGCAGTGGTCACGGGATTGAAGGGATTGGGGCGCGCCTCCAGGGCTGGAACCGCCTCCGCCCCCGGCGCGGTTGCGACGGAGGCTTCCCCTTCACATTCGCCGCCGGTCCCTCCGGCTTCAGCTCCCAGCTTGGTGAAGCCGAACAGTTCCATGCCGTAGATTTGGTGCGCGGCGAAATCCCCCAGGTAGCAGTACAGCGAATAGCAGCCCGCGGGCAGTTCCCCCGGGACCGGCTGTTCCACTGTCCGGGCCAGGCTGTCGCCGGGGCCCAGGGCGAGACCCTCCCGCAGCCACAGCGGTCCGCGCCAGGAGGTCGGCGCGGCGTAGGGGCGGATCTCCGTCCAGGCGTCGAATTCGACCGCCGCCGGGTTCGGGTTGGCCGCGCCGAAGCCGTAGACCAGCGTCCCGCCGCCCGCGGGCACCACCGGCCACGCCGGAGGCGCCAGGGTCAGAGCCGGCGCGGGAGGCGTGACCGCGACCTGCCGGAAGAGCCGCACCCGGCCGTCGTGCGAACCGGACAGCAGGTCCGTATCGCCGTCGCCGTCCCAGTCCAGCGCCGTGGGGCGGCTGAACATGTCGGTGTCCACGAAACCGGCGCCCATGGGCAGGGGCAGCGGATCGTCCAGGCGCGGATCGGCGCTGCTGCCGGTGTTGCGGCAGAAGTAGATCCGCCCGTCGCTGCGCCCGCAAACCAGGTCCTGGTCGCCGTCCCCGTCCAGGTCCGTCACCACCGGGGCCGATTCGGAGGCCAGCAGCAGCTCCTGGCCGCTGGCCAGCGTCAACCGGGTCATGGCGGCGAACTGCGGCGCGACCGGCGTCCCCTGGTTCAGGGCGACCCACACGCACCCTTCCTGGCAGCCGATCAGCAGGTCGAAGCGGCCGTCCTCGTCCCAGTCGTCCACCCAGGGCCGGGCGTGGTTGCCCGCGTCCAGGGTGTCGCCGCCCAGCAGGACGCAGCCTTCCGCCTCCAGCCGGGGAGAGCCGGGCGTCCCCCGGTTCAGGAACACCCGGATGAACCCTTCGCATTCCCCCACGATCAGATCCGGCAGGCTGTCGCCGTTCCAGTCCACCATCTGTGGCGCCGCCCCGATGCATCAGCCGTAGCTGACCTGCAGCGGCTGCCCGGAGGCGGTCACCAGCGCACCCGGGCCATACTGCGGCTCCGGCCCCGGGGAAGCCACGTTCTCGAAGCGATGAACGTGGCCGTAGAAATACACTCCAGCCAGGAGATCGGCGTCGCCGTCGCCGTCCCAGTCGCCCACCGCCGCCGAGCTGTAGGCGTTGCCGTTGACCACCGGCCCTTCCGGGTTGTAGATCAGGCAGGGGTAGTCGAAGTTGGGCGGTTGCGCCCAGCCACTCCCCACCCACCCCACCACGGCCAGGGCGATGGCGATGCGTTCGTGCATGGCCTGAATGCTACTTCAACAAGGTCAGCTTCTGCACTTGCTGTGCATTCCCGGCGGCGACCTTCACCAGGTACACCCCCGAAGGCAGCCCGGTGGCGTCCCAGGTCACCTGCTGGGATCCGGCTTCGCGCCAGCCGCTGACCAGCGAGGCCACCTGCTTGCCGGCAGCGTTGTACACCATCACTTCCACCGGACCCGCCTGGGGCAGGCTGTAGGAGACGGTGGTCACCGGGTTGAAGGGGTTGGGGGCGGCCGACAGCGTCAGGGTCGTGGGCAGCGCCGGGGATACGTAGACGGCCGGATCTTCCGGCCAGCCGGTGCAGGCCCAGTCGTGCACCACCGGGTCGGAGCACCCGTCCGAGCTTACTTTGTAGAAGTACACGTAATCCTGGCTGTAGACCTGGTTCAGCGCCTGGTTGCCGATGTGGCCGTAGTGGTAGTAGAAGCCCATCGGCACGGTCCCCGGCACGTACTGAGTGATGTTGCGCATCAGGCTGCTGCTGGGGTTGAAGGTCACATCGTTGCGCACCAGCAGGGGAGCGGAGAAGGGCCCGTAATTGGCGCTGCTCTGGCAGGTCCATACGTCGCAGGTGACGGCCGTGGACGAGGCGTTGTTGACGGTGATATTGAAATTGTAGGATCCCCCGCCGCCGGGGATCGAGGAGCTGCCGACGTTGGCCATGTCAATGGTAGGAGCCGGCGGGGTGACGGCCGCCTGGAGGTAGTATTTCAGGCGAGGGTCGTAGCTGCCGGCGACCAGGTCCATGTCGCCGTCGTTGTTCCAGTCTACCGTGGCGATGCGGGTGGTTCCGGGAGTTGTGATGGGCAGGGCGCCGGTGTTCAGGTAGACTCCGGCGGCCAACTGCGGGTTGGCATTGGTGCCGTTGTTCTGGTAATAGTACACCTTGCCGCTCATTTCCCCCGACACCAGGTCCTTCACTCCGTCGCCGTTCAGGTCCACCACGTTGGGGCCGGAACGGTAGCCCACGTCCACGTTACCGCCGGCGGCCAGGGTAAGATAGACCGCCGTCCGCAAGTTGGGGCTGGTGGGAGTGCCCTGGTTCAGGTAGAGCCGGAACAGGCCGTTGGCGTCCCCGGCGATCACATCCACCAGGCCGTCCTCGTTCCAGTCGTCCGTCCAGACGGTGGAATAATCGCCCACGTCTATATTCACCCCGCCCGCCTGCAGCAGGCCCACATAATGCAGGGAGGGGCTGGAGGCCGTACCGATATTCTGGAAATATCGGATCTGGCCGTTGTTCTCGCCCACCAGGAGGTCGTTGTCGCCGTCATTGTCCCAATCCACGATCCGTGGAGCCGCGGTGGTGCATCAGCCATAGGTGACGGAAATGGTGATCCCGTCCGCCTGCACGACGACATAGTCCGCGAATGCCGGGGTGTTGCCGGCTCCGGCGGTGTTCTGGTAATAGTAGAGGTTACCATTCATGAACACGCCGACCATCAGATCCTGGTCGCCGTCGGCGTCCCAGTCTCCGAAGGTGGGAATGTCGTAGATGTTGCCATTGACCACGTAACCCGAGGTGTTGGTCACGAAGATGCCGTAGTCGAAATTGGGCGCTTGAGCCGCGGCCGCCGCGACCAGCAGCAGGCCCGCGCCGAGGCACATCAGGATCCGGTACATACTTCCTCCGTGCATTGAAGTTAGGGGATGGTCAGTGCATGAACAGCAACTTGGTCGTGACGCTTCCGGCCGCCGTTTCCAGTCGGGCGAAATACACCCCCGAAGCCAGCCCCGACCCGTCAAACGTCGCCTGGTGTATCCCCGCTTCCCGCCAGCCGTCCACCAGCGTCGCCACTTCGCGGCCGGCGGTGTCATAAATCCGGAGGCGGACGTGGCTCGCCGCTCGCAACTCGTAGCTCACGGCTGTCCAAGGGTTGAACGGGTTGGGAGAAGCGTTCAGGGTCAGGCCCGAAGGGAGAAGCGGGGTCCATGATTCTCCGTCCAGCACCTTGTTGAAGTAGAAGGTGTCGCCGTCGCAGACCTGCCGCCGCTCGAAATCGCCGGCGTAGACGCAGACGCGGTAGGATCCCGGCGGAGCCCAGGCGGGGATGTGGGGCTGTGGTTCGCGCCACAGTTCCGCGCCCGGGGCCAGCGTTACCGCCTCCGCCTGCGGGCCCAGGTGCCAGATGCGGTAGTCCGGGCCGCGCACCGCGGTCCACACGTCGAAGTCCAGGGTGGAGGGGGAAAAGTTGCTGAGGGCGCAGGTGAGGTTCAGCACCGCCCCGGAATCGGGGATGGTGACGGGGCCCTGAAAGTTCACGTAGACGGAAGGGTGGGGGCCGGTGACCGGGATGTTGAGGTAGAGCTTCAGGCCGTCGTCATTGGATCCCGCCACCAAGTCCAGGGCGCCGTCGCCGTCCCAATCCAGCGCGGCGAAGCGGCTGAAGAGGCCGGGGTTCAGGATCTGGGGTCCCACGGTCAGGAGAACCGCCGTTTCCAGTTGGGGATTCGGGTTCGTGCCCCGGTTACGGAAGAACAGGGCGGGGCCCAGGCCGTCGCCGGAGAGCAGGTCCTTGACCCCATCGCCGTCCAGGTCCATAACCTGGGGCGCCGACCGGCTGGACACCTGCAGCGTGTCGCCATTGGCCAGGGTGACGAAAGCGGTGTCGGGAAACACCGGGGCGGCGTTGGTGCCCTCATTCAGGTAGAGCCAGACCCGCCCGTCAATGGCGCCCACCAGCAGATCCTTGCGCCCGTCGCCGTTCCAGTCGTCAATGCAGGGGGTGGAATCGTAATCCACGATCAGGGTGCTGTCCCCCACCTGCAGGTACCCCATGTTGACCAGGTTCAGGGTACCGGGGGGGCCGGGATTGCGGTACCATGACACCCGGCCGCTGAATTCCCCCACGATCACATCCACCAAGCCGTCTTCGTCCCAGTCCACCATCTGTGGAGCCGCCCCGAGACATCAGGCATAGCTGACCGAGAGGGTATCCCCCTCGGCCATCACCAGGCGCCGGGGACCGAACTGGGGTACCGAGCCGGGAGAGACGTTTTCGTAGTAGTAGACGTAGCCGTCGTACATGACTCCCACCATCAGGTCGGCGTCGCCGTCGCCGTCCCAATCCTGCAGGCAGGGCACGGAGCAGATGTTGTCGGCCACCAGGTAGCCGTCCCCGTTCACCAGCAGGCAGGGGTAATCGAAATTGGGGGTCTGGGCCAGGGAGGCGAGGGTGAGGAGCAGGGTACTAACGAGGGCGCAAAGCAGGAGTCGCAGCATATTCCCTCCTTTGTAGGATCAGCAAGGATCGTGTACCCGGGTAAGGAAGGGCTTCTTGGTCGTGGTGAAGCCGCCTCACGGGGTGTCAAACCCCGTGAGACGGTCTTGGCGGGAACGTGTGAGGATCGAACTCACCGCGGACTTTATTAGAGCCCGCCTACGGGTTTGAAGCCCGCGGGCAACGCCAGTCGCCATCCGCTCCCAAAGAGGGGAGACAAAGTCCTTTGTATTGCTTCGAATGGTGTCATTGCTTCGGGACTTCGTCCCTGGCAATGACACTGATCTGGGAGATTGCTTCGGGACTGCGCCCCTGGCAGTGACACTGATCTGGGAGATTGCTTCGGGACTGCGCCCCTGGCAGTGACACTGTTCAGGCAGCCCCGGAATGCAAGCGAAGCGATTTCCGGCGGGTAGCCTGCTAATTTCAGGCGATGTCCCTACGGCCCGACCGCCACCGTACCCGCCTCCCCCGCCTGCACTTCGCCGATCAGGCTGGCGGCCTCCACGCCCCGGTCGCGCAGTTCGGTCAGCATGGCGTCGGCGTCGTCGGGGTGGACCGAAATCAGCAGCCCGCCGGAGGTCTGCGCGTCGAACACCAGGGTGGCCTGCGCCTCGGCGATGACCGGGTGCAGCCTCACGTGCGGCGCCAGGTAGGCGCGGTTGCTCTTGGTCCCGCCGGGCACCGTCTCGCCCATGGCGAAGGGCAGCGCCTCGGGCAGGATGGGGATTTCCGAGAAGTACAGTTGGGCGCTGACTCCGGAAGCCTTCATCATTTCGTGCAGGTGGCCCAGCAGCCCGAAGCCGGTCACGTCGGTGCAGGCGTGCGTGCGGTAGCGGCCCATGACTTCGGCGGCCGTCTTGTTCAGGGTGGCCATGATGCGCCCGACCTTGGCCTCCAGTTCCGGAGCCGCCTGGCCCATCTTGATGGCGGTGGAAATGACTCCCATGCCCAGCGGCTTGGTCAGGATGAGGGCGTCGCCGGGCCGGGCCGCCGCATTGGTGACGATGCGGGAAGGGTGCACCACCCCTGTCACCGACAGCCCGTACTTCAGCTCCCGGTCAATGATGGTGTGGCCTCCGGCCACCACCGCCCCGGCCTCGGTGACCTTGTCCTGGCCGCCGAGCAGAATTTCGGACAGCACCCACAGGGGGAACACTCCCTTGGGCCACCCCACCACGTTCAGCACGGTCAACGGCGTACCGCCCATGGCGTAGACATCCGACAGCGAATTGGCCGCCGCCACCTGCCCATAGGTGAAGGGGTCGTCCAGAACGGGCGTGAAGATGTCCACCGTCTGGATCAGGGCCAGATCGTCCCGCACTTGGAACACCCCCGCGTCGTCGGCGGTGTTGATCCCCACCAGCAGGCGCGGATCAGTCGGGGGCGGCAAATTTTTTAAAACCTCGCCCAGCTCCGCCAGGCCCAGCTTGGACGCTCAGCCGGCGCAGGCGACCGTGGCGGTCAGCCGGATGATTTCTTCGCGGGAATGATTCATCATTTTCCGGATATGACAGGCGCCGTACGGGCAGCGCAAGTGGTTTATTTTATGGAAAAACGCCCTGACGGCGCCGGTATTGCGCAAATTTTACCCCTATTGGGGTAAGCAGCAGTATAATATAGTGATATTTACCTGAAAAGTCAAGCGGTTTTTGCAGAGTCGCCGGTTTTTGGTAGTCCGCGCGGTCACAGCAGCTTCTCGTACACGATCAAATCCGTGCCCCAGTAGTGCCGGCGCAGGTACCCGCAGGGAGCATAGCCGAGGGAGGCGTATAACCGTCGGGCGGCCTCCAGGCCGGGCGCGGTGTCGAACCAGATCTTGACTGCGCCGCTTTCCCGGGCCAGGGCTTCGGCGCGCTCCATCAGGCTCCGGGCCAGCCCCCGCCGGCGATATTCCGGCAGAACCGCCAGGTGTGCCAGGTGGTACGTGCCGTGGCGGGCTTCGATCCCCATCACCGCCGCCACCCGGCCGGTTTCCTCTACAACGAGATAGCGGTCGGTTTCGATCCAGCGCCGGATCTCCTCCGGGGCGGCGCGGCGTTCGGCGGCCAGCTTCTCGCCCAGGGCGGACGTCTCCAAGGCCCAGACCCGGTCATAGAGTTCGGCCAGGGCGGGGGCGTCGTCCGGGGTGGCGTCGCGCACGGTGGGGCTCATGGGAATCCCGGGGATAGAGGGGGCGGCCGCCGCGAATGGCGGTCTGCAGATTCAATATAATTCCCTTCCCGCCGAAAGTCAAGTTCTTCATTCCATTTTACGAATTTTCCTTGTCACACGGTTGCTATGACAATTCCTCCCTTCCGCCCTTGACATTGCGCGACCTTTGGGGTTACATTGTCCCGCAGTATTTTCCCTTCCGTGATCTGCGTCACAACTCTGTTCAGTTAAGTGTATTAAATAAGCGAACAATCCTTAAAGCTCCGCTGGAACCCGGCGGAGACCGGCACTCCCCTCACTGCACCTACGGCGCCTTCGACCCGGCACATCCATCATCTCATTCCACATATTCATCCATCATCGGAGGCAAACGATGAAGAAACTCCCGATTATCCTTATCCTCGGCCTGCTCCTGGCGTACTCGAGCGCCGGGGCCGAACCCATGCGCGCGCTGCCCCTGGAACAGGGCTCCTCCCTCTTCGATCTGCCCTACAATCCCTCCCACCTGATGGTCAAGTTCCGCCCCGGAGTCTCCGCCGCCGCCCATGCCGCGGTCCTGGCTGAGATCGGCGGCTGGGTGGAATGGGACTACGCGCCCTCCATCCCCTGGCAACTGATCCGCTTCGACATGGGCATCGCCTACGAGGAAATGGCGGATTATTGTCACAGTCGCGACTATGACGGCATCCGCCGCCTGCTGGACATGGCCCGGCGCACCGCCGAGCGGAAGGCCGAAACGTTGCGGGCCAACCCCTGGGTGGAACGGGTCGAGTTCGACTGGTTCGTGGAACTCTACGAGACCGATTTCATCCCCAACGACCCCTACTTCGTGGACGTCGATCCGGTGGCCGGCATCACCACCCCGCAGCAGTGGACCAGCTACGACGTGCAACTGCCCCAGGCCTGGGACGTGAGCCAGGGATCCACCGGCGTGCGTATCGCCATCATCGACACGGGGGTGGATACCGACCATCCCGACCTGGACGCCAACATCGCCCGCTGGCCGGCCGGCGGAGTGCGCGGCTACGACTACGTGGGCGGGAAGAACGGCACCATCCTTGAGCTTTTCCTCCCCGTGCAGCAGGACGCCAACCCGGACATCCACCACAACGACGGGGTGAACGACGGCTGGGGTCTGCCGGATCCTTCCGCCGGCGACGGCAACGACGTCCTGGGCCTGCCCAGCAGCAACTGCGACGCAGGGGTGTTCCACGGCACGCACTGCGCCTCGGCGGCTTCCGGGGTGACCAACAACAGCCGGGGCGTCGCCGGCGCGGGCTTCAACGTGAAGATCATGCCGGTGCGCTGCATGGCGCCGGAAGGCAACCTGCCGGAATCCATGTGGGGTTCCACCTCGGTGCTGACCATGGGGGTCAACTGGGCGGTGAACAACGGCGCCGACATCATCAGCATGTCGCTGGGCATCCCCGCGGGACTGGGCGCTCCTGCCGGGCTGCAGGACGCCATCATCAACGCCTACAACCAGGGGGTGGCCATCTTCGCCGCCTCGGGTAATTCCGGGAACAACGAGATGAACTTCCCGGCCGCCTGGGACGGGGAGGTGTTCGCGGTAGGCTCCTTCAGCCAGGCCCGCAACCGCGCCGACTTCTCCACCTGGGGCTGGTACATGGACGCCCTGGCCGGCGGCGGGCACCTGGTGGGGTCGAACCTCTCCACCGCGGAATGGATCTGGGGCTGCTATGTGGCCAGCGTATGCGATCAGAACACCGGCGGCCCCGCGGCCGGATCGCACGGCTACGCCGCCGCCATGGGCACCTCCATGGCCTGCCCCCAGGCCGCCGGCATCGCCGGGCTGGTGCTGTCCGCCGCTCCGAACCTGGTGCCCCGCAGCCTCTACAACGTCCTGCGCCAGACCAGCTATGACGTGGAAGCTCCCGGCTGGGACGAGGAATCCGGCTGGGGCATCCTCCAGGCTCGCAACGCCCTGAACCTGATCACCGATCCCATTCCCTTGCAGGTCACCATGACGCCGCAGGGGTCCACCGTCATCCCCCCGGGCGGCGGCAACCTGACCTTCCAGGTGCAGCTCCGCAACAACGGCACGGTCCCCTACATCGTGGATTTCTGGACCGAAATGGTGTTGCCGTCGGGCGCCCCCTACGGGCCGCTGGTCACCCGCCCCGCCGTGACGGTCAATCCCGGCCAGGTGATCACCCGCACCATGGTGCAGTCCGTTCCCGGGTCGTCGCCCGCGGGCAACTACACCATGAAGGCCATCGCCGGTTTCATGGAGGGCGTGGTCAAGGCCCAGGGGCAGTTCAACTTCTCCAAGTCCGGCGTGGACGCCGGCGGCCCGGTCAGCGACTGGTCGTGCAGCGGCTGGGATGATCCGGTACCGGCAGCTTCCGCGACCCCCGCCTATATTCCGCAGACGGCCACCCTGTTGCTGAACCATCCCAATCCCTTCAACCCGGAGACGGCCATCGGCTATCAGCTCCCAACTCCCGGCCACGTCAGCCTGCGGGTCTACGACACGGCCGGGCGCGAGGTAGCGACGCTGGTGAACGGCTGGCGGGAAGCCGGAAGGCAGGAGGTGACCTTCGACGGGTCGGGGCTGCCCAGCGGGATGTACTTCGCCCGCCTGAGCCTCGGGGACTTCACCCAGACGCAGAAGCTGGTTTTACTCAAGTAAAAAGTGAAAAGGTAAACGCAGGGGCGGCCACACCGGACCGCCCCTGCGTTATAACTTTCCCACCTCATAGCTTTTCGCTTTCAAATCAAAGCCCGGGGCCGCGAGCTATCGCGCACCCCGGGCTTTATACTGGTTGTGCATCACCCGAAAACAATGATCTTGATAAAAATATCACTTGACTTTTACTCATTTCCACCTTACATTCACAGTGCTTTTTCGGGCGGCCGCCTGACGGGAACCGGGAATATGGCGGCCGCTTGAATCATCCCCGTACTGCTCCTTTCGTCCCCTGGAGGCTGCCATGCATTCCCGCTTCACCGCTCTGCTTTTGGCCCTTCTGCTCTGCGCCGGCCCCGCCTTCGCTTCCTTCCTCACCCTGAGTACCGACCTTTCCCTAGACCGTCCCCAGGCGCAGATTCTAAGCCACAATGACCGGATGGTGGAAATCGAGGTCCGCCTGCCCGGCCTGGAGCTCCTGACCGGGGAACTGGAAGGCAAGATCTGGGATCGGGTGGAG
>QZKQ01000077.1 GCA_003599535.1 Candidatus Zixiibacteriota bacterium
TGGTAGGGCTCTACCCCCCATACCTCCCAAGAAGAGCAAAGTTCCTCCGCAAAGAGGATAGTTTTGGGAATATTTCAAAGATCTCATTCCTGTCTGACAGGATTTACTTCACCAGCACCAGCCCGTCAGGGGACGGATTTCTTCTTCGGAAGTGGTTACTTCAGAAGAATCACCTTCTGCACCCCCGTGAAGTCCCCCGCCTGCAGCTTGGCGAAGTAGATCCCGCTGGGCAGGGCTGACCCGTCGAAGGTGACCTCGTGCGATCCCGTGTCCCGCCAGCCGTCCACCAGCACTGCCACTTCGCGGCCGGCCGTGTCGTAGACCCGGAGGCTGACGCGGCTCGCCGCTCGCAGATCGAAACTCACCGCTGTGGCGGGGTTGAAGGGGTTGGGCGCCGCTCCGGTCAGTGCAGATTCGATAGGCAACGCTTCCGGTTGCGCCGCCTCATCGGTGAAACCATCAGCCCCATCGAATGGCGGCAGCTTGGTGAAGAGGAAGTTGTCCGTTTCCACCACGATGGTATTGACCTTGATGTAGCCGTTCATTGAGTAGTTACCTTCGGGCCAACTGCCGGGCACATTGAATGTGAGCAGGTTGTTGTAGCTCCATCCGGCGGGAACGTTCAGAAGGTTTGTTGATAAAATCGGCCCGTAGATGGTATCTGCAGGACACAAAATATCAATCAGAGCCTGGAATTGTACGGCGGATGACCCGGCATTCTCCAACCTGACCCGGTAGGGAAATGATCCGCCTGTATGAGGCACCAGAAGGGGGGTGGTGTAAGGAATGAGATCGAGCTCCATTCCTGGATTTGTGGTGCCTCCCCATCCGAAATAACTCGTGGCGGCGAAGGAATAGGAGCTGCTCCAGGCTCCTCCACGTTCGGGATCAGTGCCATCTTCGATGCAGGCGCTGTAGGTGCTGCCGTCAAAGGGATTTTCCGTATCCACTCCCGGGATAATCCATGTGCCGGTAGCAAGGTCGGTGTATGACGCGTAGGCGACCATCATCTGTGGAGTGCCGTAATCGTGGTAAAACAGGATGGCGAACCGGCCATCATCATTGGAGGCGGCGGAGGGATTTTTCTGGTCGCCTGCATACATAAGGGTCGCGGGGTAACTCCAGGAAGTCCCCGCGTTGCTGCTGTAGGACCATTTAGCATCCCAGCCATACGAAGTATCGGGATTATTCACTTCCGCAGTAGCCACGATGTAACTTCCGTACATGCTGGTGATGCCGCCGGCGATATAGGAATACGTGGGGAAGCCGCTGAAAACCGGCGTAGAGGAGAACGTTCCGGTACCCCATAATCCGTTCGCCTCCGCCACGTATACCGTATCGTTGAAGGTGTAAGAGATGAAGATGTGGTGATCGCCCGGGCAGTAAGCGATGGCATTCCCGGCGTACATGTTTTCACAGGATCCGCTGGCCACAATCGCATCTTCCCAGTCCAAACCCAAGGTCGTGCTGCGAGTATACTTCAAGTTGCCCACGGACCAAAGGTCCCAGAAATCGTAACACACGTAAAGGTACACGTTGCCGTTAAATTCGACTTCGTCGGAGGTGATGGAGACGTCGTCGCCTGTATCAAGAATGTGCCCTACTGTGGAGAAGCCGTAACTGGTGGAATCCGTAAGCTGGAACCAGAAGCATTCCACCGAATCGTATGCCGTATTCTGATACACGATGAAGCAGCGGTCGGCGGAGGAGACGACTTCGATATCCGGGGTTCTCAAGTCCTGGAGATTGTACAAGTTCAGCACGTTAATCCAGGCCGAACCGGCCGGATCTCCCGTCGCATGATAAATCCGCAGACCGGAATTGACGCCGCCGCTGCGGCATACGGCGTAGTATTCATTATTCTCCCCGCGGCTGACGCGAGGCGCCCAGGTATTGGCGGCAATGCCGGATTCGAGGTCCAATCCCGGCGTCCCGGGATGGGGGAATGTGACTTCCGTACCGCACGTGGAATTCCGATGGGGAAGTATCGTCATCGGGAGCATGCTGGGCTTCTGCACAGTTTGGGTCGGCGGGGCAAGAGATACTGAGGGTGCCGTCTCCGGACTTTCCGCCCATGCCTGTTCGGGTTTCATCATCATGGGAAACAAGACCATGGAAATAATAAAGATGATGCACAGGCCGGTACCGAGCATCATCTTCGCGAGGGAAGAGCGCGTTTTCATCTCTCTCTCCTTCATGTTGATTGGGAGTCAGATTTTCAGCCAGTTCTGATGATGCGGATTTTTCGGACGCAGGTATTTCGCCAGGGTATCGCTGCTTGCAGGCAAGTTGGTGCGGTTGCAGAGGATGATCAAGCGGTCTGGCCATCAAAATAAATATATCCACAGGATTTGTCAAGCCCTTTCTTGGATTTTTATCCAAATATTCATGTGATATTTCTATCGCCGGCGCCTTCACGCAATTGAGATAAAGCCGGTAGGATCCTAAAAATGATCAGGTAAAGAAAGGCGCCGAGTTGATGACTCGGCGCCGGTTAAGGCCATGAAGATTTCGGAATCCAATTATAAGCTACTTCACCAGTATGAGTTTTTGAGTAGCGCTGAACTCCCCCGCCTCCAACCTCGCGAAGTAGATCCCGCTGGGCAGCCCGGAGGCGTCGAAGGTCGCCTGGTGTTCGCCCGCTTCCCGCCAGCTGTCCACCAGCGTTGTCACCCCGCGCCCGGCCGTGTCGTAGACTTTCAGGCTGACGTGGCCGGGAGCCGAGAGCCTGAAGCCCAGAGCCGTTTCCGGGTTAAAGGGGTTGGGAAATGCCGTCAGGGTCAGACCCGAAGGGATAAGAGCAGCCTGCGGCTGCTCGCCGGGGAAGGGCTCGCCGGTCAGCGCCCACCCGTCCGCTCCGAGCCAGGCGCCCAGGCCGCCCTGCTTGCTGAAGGCGAAGGTGTCGGCGGCGGTGACCGTCCAGGGATGCTCGCCGGCGAACATCCCGTAGAAGTACTCTCCTCCCGGAGCGCTGCCGGGCACCGCCTGAGTGCGGTTGCGGGTGAGACTGGTTCCGGAAGGCAGGGTCAGCGCCAGCGGCCCCAGGGCGGTGAACTGCGATCCTCCCGGCACCTGGATGGTGCTCCACAGGTCGAAGCTCTGCGGCGCGGTGGAGACGTTCTCCACGCCGGCGTCAAAGGAGAAACTGCCGCCGCCGGCGGGGATGACGATGGGGGGATTGACCGGCGTCAGGGCCACCGCCACGGGCGCTGCGGGGACCACATCCACGCGGAAGGCGCTGGCGGTCTCGTAGGCGATGGGCAGCCAGGGTTCGCCTTCCCGGCGCATGGCGTGCGGGCAGGTCAGTGCCGGATCGACGTTCAGGCACCACCCGGTCCAGGTGGTCAGGCCGGCCGAGGCCCAGAGCCAGTAGCTGGATCCGGCGGCCAGGACGGCGGCGCCGCTGCCGGCCAGGTGAATAGGCGGAGTCCACTGGTACCAGGATTCGAACATGGTAATGACCCACTGTTCCAGAACATCGCCCGGTTCCGGCGGCAGTCCGATGGGGTTGGCGGCCAGCATGATGGTGACGGTGTCCGGGTAAGTTGAGAAGGGCACGTAGAAGAACGCCACCCAGATATCCGACACCACGCCGTCCGCCGTGGAAGTGAAACCCATGGCCTGCTCCGCGCCATATTGGCTGGGGACGTTCACTCCGGCGACGGTCCAGCCCATGCTGTAGGTGTAATCCCAGCCGTTGTGATCGGGGCCGAAGTTGTTATACACGGTGGTCTGGGCGCCGGCGACAGCGGCCCACAGGATCAGGCCGGCGCCGGCGAGGCAGCGGAGGAGGGTGGTGGTCATGGTGGTCCTCGGAGGTTGATAGACTACTTTAACAGTACGAGTTTCTGTGTCGAGGTGGGGTGCCCCACCGCTTGCGGTGGGATCGACAGCGGTGGGATTGACAGTTCATGGTGCTAAGGTGCCCCACCGCTTGCGGTGGGGTCCATTTTTTCCGCACACCTTTAAATTCCCATCGGATCCATGATCAACGGAACGTCTCGTTCTCCCCGGTACCAATTATAACTGGACCATTGCCACTCTGAGGGGTTGCAGACAAGCCCCCGTTTTACTGGATTGTTGTGGCAGTAATTGATTTTCTCCCATACCGATTCCAGGTTTCGGCAATTGTGATCGTAGCAGCGTTTCTGCCAAAATACATTGACAGTGTCAGGGCGTGATCCGGTGCTGGAGAAAAAGCGTCTGGCGGAATGGGACTTAATTTCGCCGATAACTGAACCAAGCTTCATCCTTGCCGGAGGCAACAACACCAGATGGACATGTTCGGGCATCAGCACATATCCGAAAAGGAGAAATCCATGCTTGTTCCTGGCATTGGCTATCTCTTCGATTAATATTGGTTTGGCACTCGGGTGATTGAGATCCGGCAGGCGGCGGTAACAACTGAATGTAACGAACCGCACTGTGCCCATGTCGTCGTAGTGTCTCAAAATAGGCATGTGTCACTCCCAGTTGATCCCCCCGCTTTGGATCCCACCGCAAGCGGTGGGGCACCTGGAAATAGAAAGGGGCGGAAGGATTCCTCCCCCCGCCCCTTCGGATCACGGTGCACGGTGTACGGAATTAGTGCTCGCCCGCCCTGGCCTTCCTGGAATCAATGTACAGGAAGGCAGCCAGGCCCAGGAAGACGATCAGGCCCAGCCAGTTGCGGCCGATGGCCCCGAACACCGGTTCCGGTTCGAAGCCCACCGTCTTGGTGATGGCGTCCAGCACACCGGCCAAAGCGCCGCCGGCGATCAGGCCGGAAGCGATCAGGATGGCCTTTTCGCCGCGGGCCTTGTTGACCTTCTCGGCATTCGCACCCTTGGCGGAATGGTTGATCATGTAACCCACAAAGGCGCCGAAGAGAATCGGGCTGTTCAGTTCGATGGGCAGGTACATGCCCAGGGCGAAAGCCAGCGGGGACACGCCCAGCAGCGTCACTGCCAGGGCAATCACCGCGCCGATGGAGTACAGCGCCCAGGGAGCTCCCTGGCCGCCCAGGAAGGCGTTGGCCACCGCCGCCATGGCCGAAGCCTGGGGCGCGGGCAGCGGGTTGGGATGCGTTTCCGTGGGCTGGCCGAAGCCGTACACGCTGGCGAACAGGATGATCACTGCAGTGATTACCAGGCTGGCCAGTACCGACCCGGCGATGTTGGACCACTGGATGGTCTTGGGGGTGGACCCCAGCCAGTAGCCGATCTTGAACTGGGTCACCAGCGATCCGGCCATGGACAGCGCGGTGCAGACCACGCCGCCGATCAGCAGGATGGCCAGCATGCCCGTAGCCCCCTTCAGTCCCAGCATGGCCAGAACCACGGCCGCCAGGATCAGGGTGGTGATGGTCATGCCCGAGATGGGGGTCACCGAAATCATGGCGATGGCCCAGGCGGATACGGCTGAGAACAGGAACACGATCAGGAAGGTCATGGCCAGGGAGATCAGGGCGATGCCGGTGGCGGACGGTTCGCCGGCCACGGCCACGAAGCGGAAGTAGACGAAAATCACCGCCGCCAGGGCCACGGCCAGGCCGAACACTGTGGACATCTTGATATCGCGATCCAGGCGCGATCCGCCGCCTTCACCGCCTTCATGCTTCTTGAAGAGCTGGCTGATGACCTGCTGGATGGCCTGCTTGATTACCGGGGACATCTTCAGAATGGAAATGACGCCGGCGGCGAAGATCCCGCCGATGCCGATGTTGCGCACCCCGGCGATGGCTGTGCCGTCCGCCAGACTGAACCCGAAGAAGATTTCCCGGTAGGTGTGCGACCCGAAAATTTCCGGGCTGACGTAGGCGAACAGGGGGATCATCCCCAGGAAGGCCAGCAACGACCCGGCCATGATGATGGAGGCGTACTTCACGCCGATGATCAAGCCCAGGCCCAGCACCGCCGCCGAAGTGTTCATGGAGAAGACCGCCTTGGATTTCTCCGTCAGGTTGCTGAAGGCGGGGATGACTGCGGTGGTGAAGATGTCAGACCAGAGGCGGAAGGCCAGGGCCATGTAATCCAGGACGATACCCAGCCCCAGGCTGTAGACCAGCACCTTGGCCGAACTGCCGCCCTTTTCGCCCGCCACCAGGATTTCCGTGGTGGCCGTGGCTTCCGGGAAAGGCAGCTTGCCGTGCATTTCCTGGACGAAATACTTGCGGAAGGGGATCAGGAACAGCACCCCGAGAACCGCGCCCAGGAAGGGCACCAGGAAGATCTGCAGGAAAGTCTGGAATCCGCTTTCCGATTGCAGGCCGAGCATGAAGATGGCGGGCATGACGAACACCGACCCGCCCACCAGGATCCCCGAAGTGGCGCCGATGGCCAGGATGTTGACGTTCTCGATCAGGATGCTCTTGCGCCGCATCATGGCGGAATAGCCCACTGCCAGAATGCTGATGGGGATGGCCGTTTCAATGCCCTGGCCCAGCTTCAGGGCGATGTAGGAAGCGGCCGCCGAGAAGAGGATGATCATGGCGATGCCGAAGCCGATGGAGCGGCTGGTTACTTCCGGCACCCCGCTGGGCGCTGAAATGGCCGGAACGTAGGTCTCCCCGGGCTTCAGCTCGCGGAAGGCATTTTCGGGGAGCGTCACCGGGCCCTGGCCGGACCCGTTGGGCGTCTCCGATTGCGATTTGCGGCTTATCATGTGTCACCTTGGTTAGGATTGGGTTACGGGTCGCACCAATTGCATTGATTATAACACTTTCAGGGTGTAAAAGCAAGGGAAAAGACGGAAAAAGCCGGAAATGAGCATGGAATGGTGGTTTTCAGCAGAGGGAAAATCGGGAGAGTAAGGTGGGGTAATAGGCTTCCAGGGCAGGACCGGCTCAGGGCGGGATCGCGACGTTGACTACGTTGGAGACAGCCGGCTGCCCCTCCTGGAAGAGCACGTAGAGGCGGTAATAGAAGTGCGTGCCGGGCGAAACGGAATAGTCGTAGCAGGTGTCCACGGCGGGGTCGTCGCCGCTGTAGATGGGAGTGGAGGCGTCGTTGACTCCGGCGTTGGTGGAACGGTAGATCCGGTAGCCCATGAAATCCCCGGCGCTGCTGGGCGTCCAGGTCAGGAGCACCACGCCGGAGGCGAGCAGAGCCGGTTCGTTCAGGGTGACGCTTTCCGGCGCGGGCTGCGGCTGCACCACGCCGTCGCCGCAACCGGCCAGGAGCAGGAGCGCCAGCATCACCGGGAGGTTTGCCGCGAAACGCAGCGCCGGCATTTGACCTGTCTGCAAACGCATGCTGTTTTCTTGCCTCAATTTGATCCGGGACGAGAGCCCGAACCATAAGATGCGAAAATTTCCGCCGGGATGCAAGAGATACGGTGAATTTCAGCCATGGTGGAGTGGACTGCAGAGGGCCGCAGGGGGCATTCCCCGGAGCTTCCGGGTACCTTCCCCCGCGAAAGATTTACCCCCGCAGGGTGAAATGAGTCCACCCCGAGGCGATAGTCCCCGGGGTGGAAGGTGACGATACCGGATTCGCCCGGCACTATTCCGCAGTAAACGCGACTCTCTCCTCCTGGGTCATGGCCGCCACCCGCCGGACCTCCTCCGGATCCAGCTCCAGACCGCGGGCCACCCGAAGACCGTAATCTTCCTCCGCCTTGAAGAACAACGCCGCCTGGCGCAGCTGGAGGCGCCGCTTTGCGCCTCGGAGGTGTCCCACGAGGTTCCGGATCAGGTGATCGCGATCCGCCTCCGACATCACCGCACGGTAGAGCTCGCCGGCCTGGACGAAATCCACGTCCCCCAGAACATAGGCGTGGCGCGCGGCCATGCCGGCCACGTCAATGGGAGGCGGGGTGACTCCGGAATCCGGCGCTGGACCGGAAAAGCTGTTGGGCCAGTAATTGGGCCCGCCGCCGCCGTTGCCGTCGGTGCGCATGGCGCCGTCCCGCTGATAGCTGTTCATGGCTGCGGCGCGGGGGGCGTTGATGGGGATCAGGTGGTAGTTGGAGCCCAGCCGGTGGCGGTGAGTGTCATGGTAGCTGAACAACCGTCCCTGCAGCATCTTGTCGGGGGAAGGGCCGATGCCGGGAACGAAATTGCCCGGCGAGAAGGCCGCCTGTTCCACTTCGGCGAAATAATTCTCCGGGTTGCGGTTCAGCACCAGGCGCCCCACCGGAATGGGAGGCACGTCGGCGTGAGGCCAGACCTTGGTGACGTCGAAGGGATCATAGCGGTAACTGCGGGCCTGTTCCGGGGTCATGATCTGTACTTCCAGCCGCCAGGAGGGATGGTCGCCCCGGGCGATGGCCTCGTGCAGGTCGCGGGTGGCGCAGTCGGGATCTTCGGCGCGCATGCGGTCCGCCTCTTCCCCGGTGAAGTTGGCCACGCCCTGCTCAGTCTTGAAGTGATATTTTACCCAGTAGTATTCTCCGCTGTGCGTGTACCACATGAAGGTGTGGCTGCTGTAGCCGTTCATGTGGCGGTAGGCTCGGGGGGTGCCGCGATCCGAAAACAGGATGGTGACCTGGTGAATGGACTCCGGCGTCAGGGAGAGGAAATCCCAGAACATGTCCGGATCTTTCAGGTTGGTGGCGGGATGCCGTTTCTGCGTGTGGATGAAATCGGGAAACTTCAGGGGATCGCGGAGGAAGAAGACCGGGGTGTTGTTGCCCACCATGTCGTAGTTGCCTTCCTCGGTGTAAAACTTTACCGCGAAGCCGCGCGGATCGCGCTCGGAATCCGCCGATCCCTTTTCGCCTCCGACGGTGGAAAACCGCAGGAATACGTCGGTGCGCTTCCCGACCTCCGAGAGGAATTTCGCCCGGGTGTAGCGGGACACGTCGTGAGTGACCTCGAAATATCCGTGCGCCCCGGCTCCTTTGGCGTGGACCACCCGCTCGGGAATCCTCTCCCGGTCGAAGTGGGCCAGCTTTTCGATCAGGTGGATGTCCTGCACGAGAACCGGCCCCTGAGGTCCGGCGGTCACGGAATTCAGATCGTCATCCACCGGCATGCCAAACCCGGTGGTCAGGGTTTTGTTATCGTCCTTCACTTTGGTTCCTCCTTGGTTTGGATGAGGGATCTGGATCGTCCCGGTTTGGTCTGCCGGGCGCAACGTTCGCATTGGCCGCGAATTTCCACCTGCATCTTTTCGATGACGCCCCAGGATTGGGCGGCTTCCGGTACCTTCAGTGCATCGAAATCCGGATGGGTGAAATCCTGTACCCGGCCGCACCGGGTGCAGACCAGGTGGTGGTGAGGCGTCAAGTTGGGATCGAAGCGAATGCGCTCATGGGGGAGTCTCAGGCTGGACACCAGGCCCAGTTTCAGAAATAGCAGCAGCGTGCGATAGACGGTATCCAGCGATACCGTGGGAATCCGCCGCCGCACTCCCCGGTAGATGGCTTCCGCGTCGGGGTGCTGCATGCTGCCGGACAGTTCACGGTAGATCTCCAGCCGTTGAACCGTCGCCTTCACCCCGGAGGCTTTCAGGATCTGCGCCAGATCGAGGCTGTCGGGTGGTAATTTGAGTGGCGGCATTCCGATGAATTCCTAAATAGTAATGAATATCAGATAGTAATACGGCTAATATTGGCAGGTGTGAGGCATTCCGGGGCGATTTGTTTCGAGGGGCGGTAAATAAAAAACCCGGCGGGAGATCCGCCGGGTTGCCAGGGAGCGCCGTCCAACCCTACCCCGCTTTCACTGGCACGCAGATGGTGATGATGTGCTTGCCCTGGGGATGGGTGGTGGGGTCGTTGTGGTACAGCTCGAAACAGGGACGGTCGTCGGGCACGTAGCCGCTGGTGGGCAGCCAGCCGCCGTAGAGCGCGTCCCAGGCTTCGCCGTACTGGTCGGCCCGGATTTCGAAGCGGGCCTGGGCGTAGCGCCCGGCGGGGAGGTCCAGTACCCCGACCTCCCCTTCCCCTTCAGTATCCGAAGGCACTGTCATGCAGGCGCTCAGGCGCAGCTTGCGCTCGTCGGTCAGGTTGGGATCGTCGTGGTAGATGGTCAGCAGTTGGGTCTGGGGGAAGCGGATCAGCCCTCGCGGCCCGGCCCACGCCATCAGCTTGTGGAACAGGCCCTGGAACAACTGCTCCTGGCCGGCGTAGGGGCCGAGATGGCGCACGTAGGCCACCCGCTGGGCGGGCCGGTCGTGGATTTCCACCTGGGCACTCAGGTCATCGGACATGGTAATCCTCCATGCTGGTTGATGGGTACGGGGATCAATATACATGGAGGATCGCAGATTGATTTCACACGGATTGCCGGGCGTTTTACCTGGATTGCGCAACATTTGACCAGGCTTGCGGCGGCCGCGCCGCCAGTCGCTGGCGCTGACTCCGAAAGTGCGGCGGAACACCCGGGAGAAGGTCGAGAGCCCGGAGAACCCGCAGTCGTGGGCGATTTCGTTAACTGGCTTGTGAGGGTAGGCGATCAGCCAGGTGGAGGCTTTCTCCAGCCGCAACCGCAGGATGAATTCGCGCGTGGTTTCCCCCATCATCGCGTGGAACAGGCGGTGAAAGTGGAAGGGCGAGAAATTGGCCACAACAGCCAGATCGTTCAGGTGCAGGTCCTGGTCCAGGTGGCATTCGATGTGGTCCAGCACCCGGTTCAGGCGGGCGGTGTAGTCTGCGGACATGGCGAAACCCGATCCAAATCAGAATGTCTTTCGGAGGATAACACTCCAGAGCCCCAAATGCAAGAGGGTTTTTCACAAAATGCCATGCAGAAACCGACCGGGGGCGAAGCCGCAGCTTCGCCCCCGGAAGGGAAAGGGAATCCGCCCGGCAATCAGCGCGCCGCCTTCACGGCCGCCGGCTGGTAGCCGGCCACCGGCGGGTCGCCGGCGAGTTCGTTGATCAGGGTGATCTGACCGGTGGTCCCGTCAATGTCCAGCACGTGCCAGTACCAGTTCTCCCCGGCATTGCCGGTGGGGACGGTCAAGGTATGCTGCAGACCGGTCTCGCTGTACACGTTGACCTGCGCCCCCGAGGTGGCGATGGTGCCCTCGCCGGTCCAGTGGTGAATGGCGAAATGATAGGTGCCGGGATAGAGCTCATCGATGGTGAGGTTTTCCGGGCCGTAGCTGTACTGATCGTCCCAGTCCAGTTCTGCATAGGGAGCCATGGTAATGCTTCCCAAATCGCCGAAATAGACATGATAGCTGATTCCTTCGATCTCGGGCGTCCACAGATGCGCATCCAGATCCCGGGGTTCTTCGCCCCAGGTCAGAGTCATCTTGAAGCGATAATCCCGGTGCAGTTCCACGGCGTCGAAGTAGAAGGGGGACAGCAGATTGCCGTCGTCATTGGTATACCAATAGACCGTGATCAGGTCGTCGTCGAAGATCCCGGTCATCTCGCCCAGCAGGACGGCGAACAGGTTGATGTCTCCGCCCAGCACCGCGGCGGTCATGGTGAAGGTGGTGACGTCCACGCCCAAGGCGGCGGCGGCCTGCGCGCCCAGGTGGAAGATGCCGCCGATGTCACCGTAATGTTCCAGGGTGTCGGCGATTTCCACCAGAGTGCCGGTGAAGTGGCATTCCACCAGGCCGGATTCATCCCGGATTTCCGCCAGGAAGGGCGGCGGCTGGGTCAGCGTCTGGGCGCCGGTCATGGAACCGTCCAGCGCGAAGCTTAAGGTTACGGTGGAATTGAGGCCGTCGGAGGTGGCGCCCAGTTCCACGATCTGGACGTCGGTGTAGTAGTCGCTCTGCGGGTCGCCGGCCATGCAGATCAGGTAGTTCCCGGTGACCGCGGCGTTCACGGTCATGCCGGACAGGCCGGCGCCGCCCTGATTCTCCACTCCGACGTTGACGGCGTAATCCCCCAGATTCAGGCTGACCGACCCGTCGTCGCCGGTGGTCCCGGACTGGTATTCGGGTTCGGTTACCGGAGCCGGATCGGTGCCGCTGTCGTCACTTCCGCAGCCGGCCAGGAACAGCAGGGCCAGCGGCAGCACGATTAACAGTGCGCGCTTCATGGTTTTCCTTTCGTAATAACAGATCATCCGGCCGTGATTTCTCATCGTTGATCCACGGCTATAATAATATCTGAAATTATTTCGGGGAATGCAATATGGCAATGCGATTTTTGTTCCCCTGGAAGGCGCGTACCGTACCCTGCGCGGGAAGCACCCTGGGGAACAGCCGGAAAACGCCGGCGGGACGCCGCCCGTCGCGTCCCGCCCAATCGTCGCCCGGAGTGATAGCTGATCTCCCACCAGACCCCCACTTCAGCCGTCTCTGCCGGTTCTTACGCCCTGTTCATTTCGCGCCGCACAGGCGATCAGAGTGACTGCATCACTTCAGCAGCACGAGCTTCTGCACCTGGGTGAAGTCCCCCGCCTCCAGCCGGGCCAGGTAGATTCCCGAGGCCAGCCCCGTGCCCTCGAACGTCACTTCGTACACGCCCGCGTCCCGCCAGTCATCCACCAATCCAGCGACCTCCCTCCCGGCAGTATCATAGACTCGGAGAGTGACATGGCTCGCAGCTCGCAGCTCGTAGCCCAAGGCTGTCGTGGGGTTGAAGGGGTTGGGGTGGGGATGATGCAGGGCGAAAGTCCGAGGCTGTAGCTCGCCGGCCGGCGGAACCGCCGCCGGGGGGATGATCCAGTGCGTGTCCTGATCCGGCGCGGAAGGGGCGACCGGCGACGACCAGGCCGCTCCGGCATAGTACAGCGCCAGGGCGGAATCGGCGCAGTCGCGCAGCCCCTGCAGGCCTTCCCCCATGCAGTGCGCCGCGGCCAGCTTCAGGGTATCTCCGTGCACCAGGTCGTACGGCCCGCAGGACAGCAGATAGCGATAATCGAAGGGACCCTCACCCAGCAGGTCAGGCCGGGGAATAAAGCGTCGCCCTGCAGAAAAGGAGTGCGTTCCGGCCATGAAGGCATACTTCAGGCTATCATGATCGGGGTCATTATCCCAGTCCCACCACTGGTGCGACCAGGCGGAGACGGTGGTATCGGTGGGGCAGTAGAGGATGGCGGTGCCGATAAACCCGGTGCAGGGGACGGAAAGATCGCGTTCTCCGGTATCGTTTTCCGGGGTTCCCGGGTCGTCGCCGTCGAACATGTACGACAGGCTGCGGGGCAGCAGCCAGCCGTGCAGGGGCGCTCCGGTGGCGTCGGTCAGCACCTGGCCGGCGTAGACGGTCCCCGGCTGGCCCAACACTTCCGGTCCGGAAGGATCGGCCCAGAAGTAGTATTCGTCATAAATGCCGTCCGGTTCAGCCTGAGTGGAATCGTAAAGCGGATTCAACGGTTCGGCCCAGGGCCAGCCCCAGGTGTCGTACCCGGTCAGGCCGTCGCCGTCCCGATCCAGGGGGTCCACCCAGTCGCGGCGGTCGGTGTCGGAATCCGGGCCGTCATCGCCGTCGTAGTCCACCCAGTCGTCCATGTGGGGGGTGGTGAAATCCCGCGTAGCCACGTCGCAGTCGAAGCAGAAGCCGGCGAAGACGGAATCCAGCAGGTAGCTGCCCGTATCCACTATGGACAGCTCCACGCCGATGAAATCCCCGTACACCGGGTGATCCCAGCTTAAGGCCCGCTGATCCACGCTCAGGTACAGGGGAAAATGATTGCCAAAGGACGCGGCATCGTCGAAGCGGGTGACGAAGTCCTGGTCGGACAGGCCCGGGCCCAGGTAGAAGGGGTCGTCGTCGGGCGGGTGCCATTCGTAATCGCCGTAGTCGGCGTGGGAGACATGGGAGGCGCCGAAGAGTCGCGCCCCCGCCCAAAAGCGGCCTTCCCAGAGGTAATCGTTGTTGCTCCCCGCCGGCCACTCGAAGGACGGCAGCACCGCGTTGGGGTTGCCGTAATTGCCGAAATTGGAGATGGCCGTGATGACGTTGGCCGTGTCCATCGCTATGTACGCATCGTTGGCCGGATTGCCGGCGAACGCCAGGGCGGCGCACCCGATCAGCAGGAGGCAACCGGACAGGAATTTCATGAGGGTCCTCCGGGAAAATGGGTCGTTGGGGGTTAGTTTTTATTTGCCATTTGCCATTTGTTCTTGGTCATTCATTTCAGGTGCACGATTTTCTGCTGCGCGGACCACTTCCCGGCTTCGATCCGGGCCAGGTAGATGCCCGAAGCCAGGCCGTCGGGGAACCAGGCCGGGGCGTGTGACCCCGCTTCCAGGCGGCCCAAGTCACACCGCCCCACCGTCTGTCCCTGCAGGTTGACCAGCTCCAGGACGGCCTCCCCCGCCTGTGGCAGGGTGAAGGCCCAGTTCAAGGCCCCGTTAGTGGGGTTGGGGTGAGGGGTGAAGGCGAGGGAGGGCGGCAGGGCAGGGGTGGAAGAAGGCTCAGGAGACGTTCCCTGCCAATAGTCGCCAAAGTAGAAAATACCTACACACGTTCTTTCTGCAAAATATACGATTTCCCCATCCACGACAATATCTCCAGTGGCGTTGTCCATAACAGTGGAATAATCCATAATTTCCATATTAGGTGATCCTGGTTCGGATTCAAGAACGGTGAGTGACGTAACGTCTCCACTGTTCGGATAGCCTCTCAAGGCCATATAGAGGTAGGTTCCATCGAAGAACCCGCTGTAAGTAGTTGAACCTAGTCCGGGCAAGTCCATATTCATCAGAAACTGGGGTGATTCCGGATTAATAAGAGAATATATATCAAAACTGTAATGCCCGCCAACCAGCAAGGTATCACCATGTCCGGCAATTAGGCCACCCATATTCCCTGTAGGATCAACACTTGATAATAAATTCAAGTTTTGATCGGCCTCAAATATATCCACGAGATTGTTATTTCCTACTATTAGAAGATCGTTTAATAAAAATAGGCTGCCCCACCAATCGGATGGACTACTAAGTTCATGAACTAAATTTGGCCAAGCTGGATCCGTAATATCGAATACCATTAGATGGTGAGACCCTGAAACGAATAAAAAGCTATCGTTATTAACCATTTCATAGTAATTACCAATTGGTGGCAGTTGCAAATAGCCTGGACCAAAGAAAATAGGGTTTGTAGGTTCAGTAATATCAATAATAGCAAGTTGTGATTCACCGCTAAATGCGTACACATAGCTGTTGTAAATGCATAAATCAGATGATTCACCGTTTAATAATACTTCACTAAGCAACTCCGGATTATTTGGCATCGTACAGTCGTAAACCAGAATATTTTTCGTCTCTCCCCCAGTCACGGCCAAAATTTGATCTTTTACAACTAGGAATTCAGGCGTATCTACAAGAAATTCGATTGAATCCAACTTATTTGTACCAGAAGGTGATAAGTTCCACAGTTGTAATTCTTTATTCTTACTGTTCGCATATAACGAATTTCCTTCAATGTGGAAGCTGTATGCACTATCGATACCTATATTTATCAAACTATCCCCCTCAATGCGATAAATCACTTCATCTTTAATCGAAAATATCCTCCTGTCCTCCAAGCATTGCGATTGACTGAACCATCCGGGAAAGAAAGTGGACGTGGTGGTTGGTGATGGATCGAATACATACAGTCCTGAAGGAGTTCCCACGGCTGCGAATCCACCCCCCGCGCTATGGATTGTACCCCAAGGCATACTCTGATTATATATGAGAGCGGGGTTAAAAGGGTCGGTAAAATCGAAAATGCCAAATCTTAGAGTTCCAGCAAGGCTTCCGCCTATGCCGTAAAGTTGATTCCCATCAACTTCCACTTCATTTGCAATTTTATAGATGTTGGTTGAATCCAATAGACGAGGATTCCATGGGTCTTCATTATCGTAGGTTAGCAGAACACCGTAGTCACCCAGCCAATAATCATCTAGAAGCACATATAAATAATTATCATCAATTGCGAAATCCTCTACGTATTCAGGGTTAAGATCCAGCAAATGTCGAAGTACAGGTTCTTGCGGTATTGTTAAATCCATCATATACAATTGAAAATTAGGATTCCACGCCAAAAGATACAGTAGCGGGAGTGATGGGTGAAAGCGAATTTCAAACGCATTGATTTGTATTGCATTTATTAGGTTCAATTGTTGATCCACAGAATCATGTTGGACAATCAAAAGCCCTGCCTGGAATTGGCCGACCACGAGAGATCCCTGAACTTCAATATCCCACCCCGGCCCTGCCACCGCCGTCACCGCCAGTTCCTCCAACTGCAGCTGCCCTGCCGCCATCCCCGCCAGCAGCAGCACCGCCAGCGCCACACCCACTAACCGCTTCATGACCGCCTCCCGTTGGTTGAAATTACCGCCTCACCCAATTCGCCCTTGAAGCCGATCCGTTCCTTCGGCTGGGATTCCGCCGGCGCCATCAACGCGCGCAGGGCGTCGAACACCACCTTGAACTGAGCATCATACCGCTTCTCCATCTCGTCCAGCTTGTCCGCCAGATCCTTGTGCGCCGCCAGGATCCCGCGCAACTTCACGAAGGCGCGCATGATGGCGATGTTCACCTGCACGGCGCGGCGGCTGCGCAGTACGCTCGACAGCATGGCCACCCCCTGCTCGGTGAAGGCGTAGGGCGGGTACTTCTTGTGACTCCCTCTTTTTAAGGTCACAATTTGTGACCTTATAGAACGATCTTGACGACCTGGATCGGGATCCAAGGCCACAAAATGTGACCTTAAAGCCTCTACCTCTGCCCATGTCAGCTGGAACATGAAATCAGGCGGGAAGCGGTCCAGGTTGCGTTTGACCGTCTGCATCATGACTTTGACTTCTACTTCGTAGAGTTCAGCCAGGTCCGTGCTCAGCATGACCTTCTGCCCGCGCACCAGCAGGATTCGGTTCTCAATCATGTCAGCGGGAATAACCTCTGGCATGGTTACTCCTTACACCCCACACCCCATACCCCATACCCCAAGAATATACAAAACCTTTCCCACATTGTCAAGAGCTTTGTGTAAAATTCCCAAATTTCTGAAAGGAGTTCCTCATGATTCACCAAGTCCTTTCCGGGCCGCTGGTGCGCCCGGCCGGGCTCGTGTCCGACGATGACGTGCGGGCCATCAACCGCCTGTCCAACCCGCCGCCGGTGCCGGTGTCCGCCCGCGACGTCTACGTGCGCCGCTGCCGCCTGGCCGGCGACGCCGTGGACAGCTACTTCGGCTGCTTCCGCACCGCCGACCTGCCTCGCCTGCTGGCCCTGGTCCAGGGTGCGCCGCTGCTGGTAGGCCACGACAAGCGTTCCCTGGGCGTGGCCCGCTTCTTCGGCGGGTCGGTGGAACCGCGCGGCGCCCACCGCTACGTCATGCCCCAGTTCTACTGGCTGCGCAGCCATTCGTCCGCCGAAGACCTGCGGGTGGCCATAGACGGCGGCATTTACAGCGAAGCCTCCATCAGCTTCACCTACCGCACTCCCGCCTGTTCCGTCTGCGGCCAGGACATCCGCGCCTGCGAACACCTGCCCGGCACCCTGGGCCCCGAGGGCAAGCCGGTGTTTTACTGGTACGACGAGGTGGAAGCGGTGCTGGAAGGGTCGCTGGTGTACCGCGGCGCCGAACCGGGCACCGGCTTCGAACTGGCGCGGAAGCGTTCCCGCGTGCCGGGACTTCCCGGCAAGGATGATTTTTTCTTCACTCCGCCCACCCTGCGTCTCAAGCTCGACGGAGCGTGGTACCGGGCGCCGCTGGTGCGGGAAGAGGATGGAAGTACGGAATGAAGGAAAGATGGGAAATGGAAAAATGGAAAGATGGAATGATGGAAACATAAATGATAGTAGCGCCGACATCCCCGCCGGCGCCTGGAGGCTGGATACTTGATGCTCGACTGCCAGTGTCATTGCCCCGGAAAAAGCAGTCAGCTTACTGCCCACGTACGGGGCGGCCACACCGGGCCGCCCCTGCCAACGACGAACGACTGACGACTACTTCAGCAGGATGAGCTTCTGAGTCTGAGTGAAACCTTCCGCCGTCAACCGGGCGAAGTAGATCCCGCCGGGCAACCCGGTAGCGTCGAATGTCACCTCTTGAGCACCCGCCTCTCGCCAGCCATTCACTAACGTCCGCACCTCCCTCCCGGCAGCATCGTAGACCCGGAGAATGACGTGGCTCGCATCTCGCATCTCGTATCTCGCAACTGTGCGAGGATTGAAGGGGTTGGGAGTGAAAGGATGAAGGAGGAAGGAGGAAGGAGGAATTTCGTCCACCGTCACTTGCTCCGGGAAGGGGTCGCCGGAGCAAGCCCAGCCGTCATCCATGCCGGCTCCCGGCACGCCGGCCTCGCCGCGCAGCTTGGTGAAAGCGAAGCCGCTGGTATCCCAGACGGCCGCGGGATAACCGCCGATGCGCCCTTCGTACCAGTAGGCGCCCGCCGGAGCGCGCGCGGGGACGTACTGCATCCGGTAGCGGGTCAAAGTGCCGCCACCGGGCAGCAGAAACGCGGCAGGGCCGAAGCAGGGGCCGTACCAGGCGCCGGTGGGATACTGGGCCATGGTCCAGACCTGGCAGGTGTACGTGCTGTCGCTCAGGTTGGTGACGTTGACCAGGTATTCGATGGGGTTCCAGGTGGGCAGGGAGAGTCGGGTCATGGTGATCTGCGCCAGCCCCGGCGACTGGTAGTACATCGCCAGCAGGTAGAGGGATTGGTAGCCGTTGGCCCCCTGCGCCGTGGCCGCCATGACGTACCCGCTGAAGCCTGGTCCGGCCCAGTTGTGAGCCATCTCGCAGCCGCCGGCCACCTGGGCGGTCATCCCCGGCAGTAACGGCTGGGCATAACAGGCACCGGTGTAGGCGTGCGTCGCGGGATTGTACTGGCTGAAGGTGGTGCCCGACAGGCCGGTCTGGGAATAAACCCACAGGCAGGGCGCATGCCCCGGGGCATTATCCCAGGCCAGGCCGGTGATGGTAGTCAGGGGGGTAGCCGGCCAACTGCCCACCACACTGCCGCTCCGGGTGAATTCCACCAGGCTGCTGCTGAAGTTGCCGGTCCAGAAGTGGTCGGTGGCCGGGTCGTAGGTCAGGGCCCGCACCAGGCTGACTCCGGGCGGCTTGGGGACGTTCATGGTAGGAATCAGCGCCCCATTGAGGTCGAAGGCGTAGACGGTGGGGCCGCTGTCCCCGGCGTAGAGGTACTGACCGTCGCTGGCCAGGTCGCGCCAGTGGCAGCCGGCCGGCTGCTCGATGACGGTGGTCTGCGTCCCTTCCAGGATGATCAGGTGGTTGACCGCGCCGACGGAATTCAGGGTGGTGATGAAGTATTTCCCCGCCGCGTAGGCCGCGCCGACGTAGGTCTCGGATGAAGGGCTGGGGGAATTCATGAGCAGGCTCCATTCCTGCCCCCGTCCCGGCGCGGCCAGCGCCAGGATCGCCAGGGCCGCCAGGCAGATCCGCTGCTTCATGAGGGGAGGCCTCCCAATGAATGGAATTGATGCTTCCCCCAATATAATGCCTCCGTAAGGAAAAATCCAGTGCAAAAAATTGCGGAAGTTGACTTCCCCATTTTTTTTGCTCCGCGAACCTGAACGGACGTGTACACAATTGTTCCGGTCCACATCTTGCAACAACTGTCAATGATTGCCGGAGGCCGCCGCCGGCGGAGCTTCGCTTTCGGCCCTCCGGATGGAAAGGAGCCACTCATGGAACCGCGCGACTTCATCACCCTGGCCGGCATGGTCGCTTCGGCCATCGCCGCCTACGTGGCCGCCATGACCCGCACCCGCCTGAAACTGCAGCACCTGGAAGACACCAAGGCCGACCGCGACGAATTGGCCCGGGCCTTCTCCGGCCTGAAAGAGGGGATGTACTCCCTGGAACGCCAGATGACGGAGATGGACACCAAGCTTTCCCTGCTGCTCGCCTCCCGCCTCCCCCGCGACCTGCTGGACGATTCTCACCCCTGATCCGGGAACCGGCGGGGGCATGGAGGGTAAGAGACAGGGAGCGGTCGCCGCGTCGCGCGCTTTTCCCTTGACTGAAGCGGCTTATCGGCGTATATTTTATGCACGATCGCGCCTTCTCGGGCCAACCCGCGAAGAGAAAAGGTGACGGTGTCACCCGTGATGCGAAAAACCGCCCGTGGCAGGCGAAAGTGGCGGAACTGGCAGACGCGCCGGCCTTAGGAGCCGGTGCCGCAAGGCGTGGGGGTTCAAATCCCCCCTTTCGCACCCCCAACGCAACGTCCCGGAATCGGATGATTCCGGGACGTTTCATTTTGATACCGGCGGATGGCGGATGCTGCCGCAGCCGCACAGGCGATCAGAGTGACTGCGTCACTTCAGCAGCACCATGCGGCCGGTGGCCTGCTGGCGGCCTGCTTCCAGGCGCACCAGGTACACCCCCGAAGCCAGTCCCGATCCGTCGAAGGTCGCCTCATGCGCGCCCGCGTCCCGCCACCCGTTCACCAGGGTCGCCACTTCGCGGCCGGCAATATCATAGACGCGTAAACTGACATGGCCGGAAGCCGGGAGCCGGTAGCTGATAGCCGTTTCCGGGTTGAAGGGGTTGGGCTGGTTCCCCAGCAGCCGGAATGCCGCGCCCTCGCCGGATTGTGCTCCCGCGCCCGGATCCACTCCGTCAATCCGCGGCTCGGGTTCCAGCAGGGCGCTGGGCCACTGGATGTCGGTGAATTCGGTGGTGTAGTTCCACCCGCCGAGGTCCTGGTCCCCCCGCCCGGCGGTGAAGGCGATGCGCCAGGCGTGGTCCACCGGAGGCGGATCGTACTGGTGGTTGCCGTTGCGGTCGGTGTAGAAGTCGGCGTAATAGCTGCCCGACTGAAGCTCCCAACCATACACGTCGAAGTCGTTCAGGGCGACGGAATCCACCTTGTCCTGGCTCAGTTCCCGCCCCGTGGCCGGATCCCACAGGCGCACACGCACCGGCAGGCCGAACTCCGGCATCATGTCGTTCAGGTGCACGACGAAGAGGTTGCCCCAGTTGACGTCATCGTAGTTCTCGTGGGGGGCGAAATCCAGGGTTTCGTACCCCTGGTTGTTGAAGAAGCTCACCCTCCAGGAATGATCCTGGGGCGGCCCGTCGTAGCGGTTGTTGTCGTTGACGTCCACGAACAGGTCGGCGTGATAGGTCCGCCCCGGCAGGATCCCGACGACGAGCAGGTCGAAGGCGTCCTCGGCGACCTCGTGGTCGAAGGCGCGCCCGGCCTCCGTGCCGGTGATGCCGTCCAGGACGCGCAGCTTCACGGTTTTCCCCAGGTACGGCGTCATGCCGGACAGGTTCATCCGCAGGCGGTACACCCAGGGGATGTTCACGAAATCATCCGTGGGCGTGAAGTAGATCAGCGTGTCGGTGGAATCGGGTTCGTTCAGGACCAGGCGCCAGGCGTGATCCGTGGGTGGAGCGTCGTAAAAGTCGTTGCCGTTCAGGTCGGTGAAGAGGTCTACCCAGTAGCCGTCTTCCGGGTTGGTCGTGTTCTGAAAAGAGATATCAAAAGAATCCGCCTGAATGCTGTTCAGGCTGGTGCGCTCCCGTTCCCAGCGGTGGTGCTTGTCCGTCACGCGCACGTCCAGGGGGTAGCCCAGGTACTCTTCCATGCCCAGAAAGCGGATGGTCAGGTTGTTCCTCCCTTCATGGTCGGGGCGGGGCAGCGGGGGGGTCGTTTCCAGGGTGCGGGCCGGGGAGGCCGTCGCCAGGCCCAGGGCCAGTAATGCCGAATATATCAGAATCGTTCGTCTCATAGTTCCGAGGTCTCCTGTATGTCATAGAGCGTCCATGTCATTTTCCGTTGCTCCGGTTGCGCCGGTTTTTCCCAGGAAAAGCAGGAGGCGGGGAATCTCCCGCCGGTTCGAAGTGCAAAGAGCAGCGGTTGCAAGAGATACGTTAAAATTCCTACAACCGACGGGAATGGCGCGTTGGCCGAGTCTTGCGGGTTCCGCTCCTGCGGGGCAACAACACTATGGGAGACGATAGAAGGCCGAAAATTGCTTCGGCCCCTGAACGAAGGGGCCGAAGCATGGCACAGGTTCGGGATGCCGCACGACCGGCCGGCTATTCCACCTTCTCCATGTACACCCAGTAGGAGTGGGAATCCAGCCCCGCGAAAATCCCCAGTCCGCCCTGCACGTTGCTTTCCGGCTGGATGGGGAAGCCCTGTTCGATGCGGAAAATGGACATGCCGTAGTCGTAGTACTCCTCCGATATCGCCTGCACGTCCAGGCGGTGCCAGCCCTCGTAGATGAACATGAACCAGGGGATCAGCATCTCCCGCTGGTCGTAGCGCATGGGCCAGAAGAAGGAGAGGTTGATATCCTCCGGTTCCAGCTCGTCCTCCTCCGGGTCCCAATCGGGGTCCAGGGGGAGCAGGGAATCCACCGGCGTCAGGCAGGTGACGTTCAGGTTGTAACCGCCGGCCGAACCGGCGCCCGTCCAGGTGAGGAACAGGTTGGAGTCTTCCCGGGTCAGAGCGCCCAGGGTGTCCACCCCCGTGGGGATCGGCGGGGTCAGCCAGGTGATGGAAAAGGTGTCGGGCACCAGGGCTTCGGCCCACAGGTCCACGCCCTCCTGCGGCTGTTTCACTTCGAGGCGGTAGAGCATCCCACCCTGGGGGACCAGGCTTTCTCCCGCCGCCGGCTGGTAGATCCAGGCGCTGTCGGGATCGGAGTGCTGCACCAGGTGCAGGGTGTCGCCGGGAGCGCCCACCGGGAAGATGACCATCGAAGCGCCACCGATGCCGTACTGGCTGCGGTCGTAGTACCCTTCCAGCGGCGCTACCCATTCCAGGAAGACCCGGTCCACCGGCACGCCGCGCACCAGGTACCCCTGGAGCACCGGTTCGGGTTCGTAGTCCTCCACTTCTGTGGGTTTCTGGTCGCAGCCGGAGAAGAGCAGCAGCGCGGTCAAGATCATGAGCACTGCCAGCGGATGAGCACCCGAATTTATTCGGGTGCCGGAACGGCCGGATCGGTTTTTCATCAGAACCTCACCTCGTAGCTGACCAGCGGCAGGATGGGCAGGAGCTTCACGTCTTCGACCTTCACCGGGTTTTCGGTGGTGTCAAAGGTGCGCTGCCAGAAGCTGCGCCGGGAATAGACATTGTAGATGCTCAGCACAAATTGCGCCGGCAAGCCGAAGAGCTGGTGCTTGTAGGTGGCGGAAAGGTCCAGCCGGTGGTCGGCGGGGAAGCGGTAGTTGTTGGTCGTGCCGGGCACGACGTAGCGCCCCTGGTCATTCCACATGCCGGGATCGAGGCCGGGGAATTCCAGGGTGTAGACCCCCACCGCCTGGGTGTACCCCTGGCCCGTGTTGTAGCGCCACGTGGCCGACAGATCCCAGTTGCGGGAGGCGGCGTAGTTGGCCACGGCGATGAAGTCGTGGCGGCGGTCCCACTTGGGGTAGAACCAGTTGCCTTCGTTGTACAGGGTCTCCGGGTAGCGCCGCCGGGTCCAGGAAAGCGAATAGCCCAGCCAGCCGGAGATGGGGCCGGCGGTCTTGCGCAGCATCCATTCCGCCCCGTAGGCGTAGCCGTCGCCGAAGACAAAGGGGTCGGCGGCCTGGGTCCCGCTATCCACCAGTGGATCGAAGGCCACGACGCCGTTCATGTCGGTGTAGTAGGTCTCGAAGGTGGCCTGCAGGTCGGGCCGGGGATCCCACTCGAAGCCCAGCACCGCCTGGTCGCTGTAGGGCGGCTTCATGGACTGGTCCACCGGGATCCACAGGTCGAAGTTGCTGGTCAGGCTTTCGCCCATGGCCAGCACGTTGATCCATTGGGTGTAGCGGCCGCCGGCCAGCTTGATGCGCTTGTCCACGTCCAGGCGGTACAGGATGGAGAGGCGGGGATCGAAGCGCACCTGGTCGCCGGCCTGGTGGTAGTACCCCCGGAGGCCCGGCTGGATCTCCCACAACGCGCCCAGCTTCCAGACGTCCTGCAGGTACAGCGAATAGTTGTAGGTGAAAGTGTCAATGTCCACCCAGGTGAGGCTTTCGTTGCGCTCGCGGAAGCGGAAGTCGTAGCGGCTGATCCACAGGCCGGTCTGCAGGCGGTGGCGGGGGTGGCCCAGGTATTCCAGGTCGGACTTCACGGAATAATCGGTCAGCCGGTCCAGGCCGTCGTCCACGATGACCCCCTCGTCGTCGAAGGTCCACTTCGACTGGTATTCGCTGACCGCGGCCCCGGCGGAAAAGTACAGGTCGCGGGAGAGCACCTGGCGCAGGCGCGCGGTGAAGGTGCGGTTGCCCCAGGAGAGCAGCGCCTTCCAGCGGTCGTCCTCGGCCCCGAATTCGAAGTCCATGTCGTCCCGCCCCAGGTAGCCGGCCAGGGTCAGGGTGGTCCTGGGGGACAGGTCGAAGTTGATCTTGCCGTTGGCGTCGTAGAAGTAATAGTCCGGCAGGTCGGTGTCCAGGGATTCGCGCAGAAAATCCAGGATCGGCTCCATGTAGGTGCGCCGCCCGGAGACGGCGTAGGACCCGCGCCGGCCCGGCAGCGGGCCTTCCAGAGCGCCCCGCGCCGAGATGAGCCCCACCGAGACCATGCCCTCGGTCTCCTTGCGGTTGCCCTCGTTGGTGATGACCTCCAGCACGCTGCCGCTGCGTCCCCCATACTGCGCCGGGAAGCCCCCCTTGATCAATTCGGTGCGCTTGACCGCGTCAGCGTTGAAGGTGGAGAAGAGGCCGAACAGGTGGTTGGGATTATAGACCACGTTGTGATCCATCAGGATCAGGGTCTGGTCGGGGCTGCCGCCGCGCACGTAGAGGGCGCTGGACAGGTCGGAGGAGGACTTGACTCCGGGCAGGGTCTGCAGGATGCGCAGGACGTCCATTTCCGCCCCCAGGGAAGGCAGGGCGCGGAAGGCCTGGCTGGTCAACGGCACGGTGGACACCCGGGGCGATTCCCGGGTCTCCTGCTCCTCGTCTTCCGCTTCCGTGGTGACCACCAGTTCGCCCAGCTCCATGGACTGGGGGATCAGCCCCAGGTGCAGGGGTTCCATAATCTCGGTCCGGACGGGGAGGTGAACGGTGCGGGTGCGGTAGCCCAGGTAGCTGATCTGCAGGGTGTAATCGCCCGGTTCCAGGCCGCCGATGACGAAGTAGCCGTCCAGGTTGGTGGAGGCGCCCCGGTCGGTGCCGCTCAGAACCACGTTGGCTCCGGGCAGCGGTTCGGCGCTGGTGGAATCCACCACGAACCCGCGGATGGGGTAGGTGGCCTGGGCCTGCACCGCCGCCGGCAGCCACGCCAGGCACAGCAGGGTGATGAGCTTCAGGTTCATGCGAGTGAAGGGGGATTGTGATAATGGGATTCCCGGATGAAGCGCCGCTAAAAAAAACACGCGGCGGATGTCCTCGTTATACTCGGGATCCGCCGCCAGGAGGCAGGGAAAAGGTAAAAATTTTGTTAAACGAGCTTCACGTCAGACCGTTCACCTCCAGGGTGGTGCTGACGACCGTCTGTAGCACCGCCTGCTGGTACCGGTCGAGTTGCTCCGGCCCCAACCCGATCCGCCGCAGGATCACCATTTCCATCGTTTCCTTGCGGGCCAGCACCAGGGCTTCGAACTCCTCCGGAGACAGCGTTCCAGCGGCCACCTGTTTGGTCCAGCGCTCCAGGTCGGCGCGGCTCTGTTCCAGGAAGTCCTCGCCGTCTTTGCGGGCGGAATACTGGTAATCTGAGCAATATTCTCTGGCCAGGTCGGTGATCCGGTCCTTCATCAGAGCCAGCAGAGTGGGGAAATCTCTCATGGCCGCCGCTCCTTCGAATAGAAAATTCGCCGGATCCGTCGCGCCGTGCGGCGCCGGCCAGCTTGGGAAATATTTCCTTTGAATAATATACGACACTCGTTGTATTATTTAAAGAGATTCTGACTGTTTTTTAATTTTAACGGGACTTCCGCGATTGCCTGAAAGTGGTGCCGCTTCGGAGGGTCCAGGTGAACGAAACGCGTAACGTTGGTCCTGGTTCAGGGAAGGCCGCCGGAGGATGTTCCGGGCTCAGAATTTTCCGAATTTCAGGGTAATGTGCCCCGAGGGGCCGCCGAAGTCGGAATTGCTGTAGCCGGGAATCTCCACCCCGCTGACCAGCCGGTAGCCGGCCCCGAAGTTCACCCGGAACCAGGAAGCGATGTTCAACTCCAGGTTGCCGGTCAGGTCGCCCACGAACAGGCCGTCGGTGCGGCCGTTGCCATCGCCGTCGCCGTGGTTCTCCCAGAAGTCCTCGCGGATGGAAATTCCTCCGGCGCCGATCAGGGCGTAGACGGTGAAGTGCAGCAGATCGTCGGAATTGATGATCCACTCCAGCTCGCCGCCGCCGTAGCCGAAGGTGACGACGCTGTCGGCCTCTTCGGCCTCCACCTTGTTGGCCAGGCCGTACCCGCCTCCGCCGATGGAGAAGGTGTGATTGATGATCCAGCCGCCGCGCCCGCCCACCAGCACGCCGAACTGATCATGGATCTGGGTGAAGCGGACCACCGGGGCGCCGAAGCCGCCGTGTTCCACCTGACCGCTCACCAGGGTGCGTTCCTGGGCCGCGGCGGGCAGAGCCGCGGCGGCCAGCATCAAGACCAGCAACAGGTTCTTCATGGCCGTTCCTGTAAGGGGATGGATAATTGCAGAGTTTGGGGCCGGCGCAGAGCGTCGTTCACCTCCTATTACTACGGGAAATGACGGCTGAAATTGGCGCCTCCCGGTCCCTCTTGATACACCCCAGGATCATGCCTTCCGGTTCCCGCCGGAGGCGTGGAGTTGCGCTTACGGTGCGGCCTCCTCTGCGGCCGGCAGATCGAGCTTCCCGCGCAGCATGGCGCGTTCGTTGCGGCTGACCTCTTCCAGGGCGCGGCTCCATTGCTCCCGGCGGGGATCCTGGGGGAAGTCGGCGAGCAGGCGGCGCAGTCGGGCGCGCGCCTCGACCGGCTTCTGCCCGGCGATGGCCACCTGGGCCAGCCCCCAGCGGACGCCCGGGGTTCCCGGCGCCAGGCGCTCGGCCCGCTTGAACGCCAGTTCGGCCCGGTTGACGTCGCCCAGGGCCAGCATGCAGCGGCCCTGCAGTTCCTGCAAATCCACCTGCCGGCTGCCCACCACCTGGGTCATCCGGTCTATCTCCTCCAGCGCCATCAGCCATTGTTCCAGGTCCACCAGCATGGCGATGGCTTCCCGCCACTGCTGTATTTCCTGGATGGAGCAGATGAAGATCACGCCCAGGTCGTTTTCCTCGATGCTGAATCCCTCTTCCGGCAGGTACTGGTGGTCGTCGGCCAGCATCAGGTCGCCCCATTTTTCCTGCAACAGCACCCGCGAAGGATGGACGGCGTCATTGCGGCCCGGCGTCTGCCCTTCGAAGTGGATCAGCTCCGCGGTAGGCTGGTAGAGAACCCGGTAGCCCCGCGAGCGCAGGTGCAGACAGTAGTCCACGTCCTCGAAGCAATTGACGTAGCGTTCGTCGAAGCCGCCCGCCTCCTCGAACACGGCCCGGGGAGTCAGCAGGCAGGCGCCGGTGACGCAGTTGAATTCCCGCAACTTGTTGACCGCCGGATGCTGCCGGGGGAACGAGCGGAAGATGTGGTAGGGGTTGACGGTGTCCTTGATCTGGAAGTGGTGAAATGCCACCCCCGCGTGCTGGATGGTGTCGTCGGGGAACAGCAGCTTGGCCCCCACGGCGCCCACGTCCGGGCCCAATTGGGCGGCGCGCACCAGTTCGTCCATCCAGCCGGGGAAGACCACGGTGTCGTTGTTCAGGAACAGCAGGTAGCGGCCGCGGGCCGCCCGGGCTCCCCGGTTGCACGAGGCGGCGAAGGGCAAGGGTGGATCATTGCGCAGCCAGGTCAGGAATCCGGCCTGGGACAGGCCCTGCAGCATCTCGGCGGTGCCGTCGTCGGAGGCATTGTCCACCACGATGATCTCGTGGGACAGCAGGGGCCGGCGGTCGCGGATGGAGGCCAGGCACTGGCGGGTCAGTTTCATCTTGTTGCGCACCGGGACGATGATGCTGACCGCCGGGTCGCTCTCCCCGCTGACACGGAGGCTCTCCTGCCACGGCCGGTCCCCGGCCAGCGCCGCGGCGCGGGGCAGCACCCAGCCCCAGGGCGACGGTTCGGACTGGTACCCCAGGCGCACGGGAAGGGACCGAGGCTCCCGGTCGAGGCGCTCCACCAGGGCGTTCAGCCAGCCGTTGTACAGGGTGGTGGAGGCGTCCATAGTCACCAGGAAGTCGCCGTCGCAGGCCTCCACGGCGGTGGCGTAGTCGTCCCGGCCGCGGGGCACGCGGATGACCCCCAGGTTCATCTTCCGCCGCCAATCGGCGTCCGGCAGCCCGGGGATTTCCGGCCCCTCGGAGGGCAGCACCAGGATGATCTGGCAGGGGTAGTGCGTGGTGAACAGCAGCTTGGACAGGTAGCGGGGCAGATCCACCCCGGGGCGCACCCGCACCAGCAGGGACAGGGGAACGACTCCGTGCCACGGCCGCGGCGGCAACTGCCGCCGGATGCGGTAGAAGTGCTCCATGTAGAAGTCCTGCCGGGTGTGGTACAGA
>QZKQ01000119.1 GCA_003599535.1 Candidatus Zixiibacteriota bacterium
CGGGGATGAATGGTAGGGCTCTACCCCCCATACCTCCCAAGAAGAGCAAAGTTCCTCCGCAAAGAGGATAGTTTTGGGAATATTTCAAAGATCTCATTCTTGTCTGTCGGTGGGACAGGCGCTACTTCCATTTTTCAATTTTCCTTCTTCCATTTTCCTTTTTCCATCCTTCCATCCTTCCATCTTTCCATCTTTCCATAACGCAAAGGGCGACCTCCCGGCCGCCCTTTTTCGCGCCTCTCGTATCTCGTATCTACTTCACCACCGCCAGTTTGCGCACCTGGTGATCCGTGGGGGTGTCCAGCCGCACCAGGTACATTCCTGAGGCCACGCCTGAGGCGTCCCAGGTCAGCGCCGTGCGGCCTTCCGCCTGCGGCCCGTCCAGCAGGGTGGCGACCCGCTGCCCCGCCAGGTTGTAGACGGCCAGGGTGACGTCCTGGGCCCGCGGCAGGGTCAGGTAGATGCGGGCGGTGGGGTTGACCGGGTTCTGCCCCAGTTCCAACAGGACGGCGGTGCGGGGTTGCGCCGCGGGCTCCTCTTCCACCCCCACCCACGCCTCCTCTTGGGCAATCTTCAGGATCCACTCGTCGGGGTCAAACAGCACGTCCAGCACCTGCCCGGGCACCGTCACGCTGTAATTTTGCAGTTCGGCATGGTTGTCCAGGATGATGACTTCATCGCTGGAAGTGGTGATCACCCGCACCGGAATGGGCATGGTGAAGATGGGGGTCTGGTTGACCAGTTCCTGCACCTGGCGGATGGAGAGGTCCACCCGGGAGCTGTCTTCGCCCTGCGCTTCCTGCTGCCAGCCCCAGTGGTATTCCGGATAGCCGGCCATGTACACCCATTCATCGAAGAACCAATCCAGGTCCTGGCCGGAGGCGTCCTCCAGGGTTTGCTGGAACTCCGCCGTGGTCACGGCGTCGAAGGCGAAGCGGTCGCGGTACAGCAGCCAGAAATCCCAGAAATCATCTTCGCCCAGCACGTAGCGCAGCATGTGCACGATCCAGGAGCCCTTATCATACACCGTGCCGCCCCACATGTATTCCGGATCGTAGATGGGGAAGCGCCCCTCGCCCCACGAGCTGCTGGTGGAATCATACCAGAAGTACGTGTCGCGGTTCTCCTCCATGCGTTCCTGGAAGGCGGCCCAGCCCTGGTTGAATTCGGTGTACAGCGCGTCGCAGTAGGTGGCCACGCCTTCGTTCAGCCAGATGTCCATCCAGGTTTCGCAGGTGGTCATATCGCCCCACCACTGGTGCGCCAATTCGTGCGCCGTCAACCAGGTGTAGTTGTGGTTGGGGACGATGAATTGCGCGCCGTAAGAGGTCAGGGTCTGGTGCTCCATGGCCCCGCCGAAGGGGAAGGCCACGTGGCCGTACTTCTCGGTCATGAAAGGATATTCGCCGAACACCGAAGCGTAAAAGCCGATAATGTCCGGCAGGTTGGAGAAGGCGATGGTCGCGTCGGCGGAATCTTCCGGGTAAACGTAGTGGTCCAGGGGCAGGGAATCCCCTGAGGCGCTGACGTACCAGTCGCGGAAGTGGGCGAAGTTGGTGGCGGTCACGGCCACCAGGTAGGTGGAAATGGGGTACTTCTCGACCCATTCCCAGGCTTTCCATCCCGGTTCCGGAGTGGTGGCGCTGCGCAGCAGGCCGTTGCCCGTGGCCGTGAAGTTGTTGGGCACGGTCCAGACCATGCGCACGCTGTCGGCTTTGTCGTGGGGCTGATCCTTGCAGGGCCACCAGGTGCGGGCCCCTTCCGGCTGGGACAGCGAGGAGATGATGGTCACCGGCGGGTTGCCGTGCTGCTGCCACGACATGGCGCCCATGTTGCCGGGTATGGGCACGCCGTGATAAAAGATGGTCGCCCGGGCGGTATCGCCGGCGGCCAGGGCCTGCGGCAGATTGATGGTGAAGTTGTCCTGCCAGGCCAGAGTGAAGGTGGCTTCCTGGCCGTCCACCAGCACGCAGTCCACCACCATCGTGTAGTAGAAATCCAGCGGCAGGGACGTCAGCGTCGCGGCGGTCACGGCGAAATCCATGTCCACCCGCCCGGTGACGTTGGGGGCGATGGTAAAGCGGATCTCGAGGTTGTAATACAGCGCGTCGTAGCCGCTCTCATCGTCGGCGTAGTCGAATTCCGGCGGCAGGGCCGGGCCGCGGGCTTCGCGCATTTCGAACAGTTCCTGGTAGCGGCCCGGAGGGGCGTCCGGGGTGCTCCCGGCGGACCCCGCCAGGAGCAGCAGCGCCGCCAGGGCCGAAAGCCCGGCATTCTTGGCCAACATTTTGACTCCCTATGGAATTAATTGCGGGTATAGGCAGTATAATATAATACTTCCCGCCGTTAAAAGCAAGTCCGGATCCCATCTTCACGTTGAAGGCGTTTAACCTGCGATGGATACTGGATATAAAGAAGTATTCAGGCTTTTGCTTGCGTTGAGGGCGATTTGGCATTAAATTGATACGTTTGACGCATCCTCACTTAACCAAAACCTCAGGAGCCTCATGGTGAACGTGGAGAAACGACTGTGGATCCTGCCGGTCTGCCTCGTGGGTGTGATCCTGGCGCTGGGAACCGCCCGGGCGCAGGATGACCCCTACCGCGCCCTGCTGGACGAGGTTTCCGGCGGCCTCTACGCCGGGGCCGACGTGGCCGTGGTCTTCGATTCCACCGACGTGCGGGTGGAAGACAGCGGCCTGTCGCACGTGACCAGCCACCGCCTGCTGAAGGTGCTGACCTGGGGCGGAGCCCGGCGCCTGACCGCTCTGCGCTTCGACTACGACCCCGCTTCCAACGTGTTCGAACCGCGGAAAGTCGTCGTGCACCGCGCCGACGGGACGGTCGAACCGGTGGACGTCGCCGCCGCCCTGGATCACCCCCAGCCGCAGCGCATGATTTACTGGGGCGCCCGCATGAAAGTGCTCGAGCTGCCCCGCCTGAATCCGGGCGACGCCGTGGAGATGGAGACCTACAAGAAGGGCTTCCAGATCGCCTACCTGGAGGAAATGCTCCAGGACGAGGGGGACGAACGGTATATCCCCCCCATGCGCGGCCACTACTACGATGTGGTCACGTTCCAGGAGAATGATCCTCTGCGGGAAAAAGTGTACACCATGCGCATTTCCCGCAACAAGCCGGCCCAGTACTCGGTCTATAATGGCGAAGTCTTTTCCAGCCTGACCCTCGACGACACCCTGCTGGTGTACACCTTCTGGAAGCGCGAAGTTCCGGCTTTCAAGGGTGAACCGCGCCAGCCGGATCACACCGATATCGTGCCCAAGGTGGTGCTGGCCACGGTCAAGGACTGGCAGGAGAAGTCCCGCTGGTTCTTCCAGGTCAACGACACCGTCTTCGCCGCCGATGACGCCATCCGCGCCGCCGCCCGGGACATCGTCCGGGGCCTGAAGGACGAGGACGCGCAGATCGCCGCGGTGCTGCACTGGACGGCGCAGAATATCCGTTACTCCGGCATCAGCATGGGCAAGGGGGAAGGCTACACCCTGCACCCCGGCACCATGACCTTCCAGGACCGCGCCGGGGTGTGCAAGGATATCGCCGGGATGTCCATCACCCTGCTGCGGGCCCTGGGCTTCACCGTTTATCCCACCATGACCATGGCCGGAGCCCGGGTGGAAAAGATTCCCGCCGACCAGTTCAACCATTGCGTGGTGGCGGTCAAGCGCCAGGACGGCACCTACACCATGATTGACCCCACCTGGGCGCCCTACGCCATGGCCGTCTGGAGCCGGGCCGAGGGCGAGCAGCACATCGTGGTCGGTTCGCCCGAAGGCGAGGATCTGGACGCCATCCGCACCTTCACCGCCGACGAAAATCAGACCCACGTGGACCTGAAGGGCGAGGTGAACGCCGCCGGCGACCTGGAAGGCGCCATCACCATCACCGGGACCGGCTACGGCGACACCCGCCTGCGCCGCATTCTGGCCTATACCTCGGCCCGGGATCGCGGCCGGCTGCTGTCCGGCTGGCTGGCGAACATCGCCCCCGACGCGGAAGTGGTCAAGGCCTCCTGGACCACTCTGGACGACTTCAGCAAGCCGCTGGTGTTGACACTGAACTTCCGCGCTCCGGGCTACGCCCTGCAGGCCGGCGACCGCCTGCTGCTATCCCCGGCGGCGGTGCAGTTCGCCTTCGCCAACGCCCGCGCCTTCCAGATGGTCAACGACCTGAAAGCCGAAGAGCGCCACAGCGAGTTGATGGTCTGGAATTCCCGGGTGGTGCGTTTCACCGAATCCCTGCGTCTGCCGAAGGGTTACCGCTTCACCGAATCCCCGGAAGATAAGGACCAGGGCGGCGAGACCGCCGGATGCGAGATTTCCACCGCGCTGAAGAAAGGCGTGCTCACTTCCAGCCTGGAATACCGCATCAACCAGCGCACCATCCCCGCGTCCGGCTACGACCAGGTCAAGGGGGCGTACGACACCCTGAAGGAATTCGCGGGTCAAACCTGGAGCCTGAAGAAAGGATCGTGACCATGAACGCCTGCAAATACATCTTTGCCCTCCTGCTGGCGGGCGGACTGGCCGCGCCGCTTCCGGCCCAGGACGTGGAGGCGGTGGTGCAGCGCCGGGCGCAGGCCGCCCAGTTGCCCCCCACCGATTCGGCCATCCTCTACCACGGCACCACCTACGTCATCCAGGATGACGGCCGGGTGGAACGCACCGAGCATGTCATCCGCTACCTGCGCACCGACAACGCCTGGGACGACTACGGCGACCCTCACCTGGCTTGGGATACCGAACGCCAGGACCTGGAAGTGCTGGTCAGCCGCGTCCACACCGTGGACGGGCGCAAGATTGACACCACCCCCAACGGGTTCAATCCCATCGTCCCCTTCGGCCTGGATCTGGCCCCCGACTTCACCCGCTACCACCAGATGGTGGTGACGCACCTGGGCATCGAGACTGACGCCGTCACCGAACTGAAGTACGTGGTGAAGGACCGGGAACCGCTTTATCCCTTCGCCTGGGGCGAGGTCATCTTCGGCGGCCCCGAGCCGGTGCTGGAACGCACCGTGCGCGTGCAGATGGACCCTCCCGGCCGCCTGCTGATCAGGGAAGATAACGGCGCGCCCAAGGCCCTGCACCTGCAGGAAGCGCCCCTCGAAGCCTGGGTCTGGACCATGAAGGATCTGCCCGCGCGGCATACCGGCGACCCCGGAGCCAAGCCCGGCAAGGATCTGCCCCGGGTGACCTTCAGCACGGCCCGGGACTGGGCTTCCCTGGCCGGCGCGGTGCAGCAGCGATTCGACGCAGCGTCTGACCGCTCCGTCCTGGAGCGCGAACTGGCCGCCTTCCGCGACCTGGCCGGCGAGCAGAAACTCGATTCCGTGACCGCCTTCGTGCAGGATCGCATCGCGCTGAAGAACTTCGACGCCCCCGGCATGCTGCTGACCTTCCGCCCGGCAAACCGGGTTCTGGCCACCGGCTACGGCAGCCCCGCCGATCTGGCCGCCTTCCACGCCGCCGCCTTCCAGGCCGCGGGCATGAACGTGGAAGCCTACCTGCAGTGCCGCTGCCCCATGACCGTGCCCCAGTTCACCGGCCGCGAGATCTGGCTGCTGCACGTCACCGGCTCCGGGATTGACGCCTGGGTGGAGACGGCCCACGGCGACGTCAGCTATCGCATGCCGCAGGGCGGATCTCTGATCGGCATTTCACCGGTAAAGGAACCCAAGCTGCTGCCGCAGGCATCCTCCGCGGAGAACACATTGAGCCTGGATTTGGGGCTGACCTTCGCGGAAGATCGCTCGGCGCAAGGCTGGTTCACCCTGAAGGCTTCCGGGGACGTGGCGCCCTACGACGAGTGCCGGTCGCAAAAGGCCGAAGACGTGATCCGGGGCTGGTTAACAGGGCTCTACGGCGACCTGGAAGTCACCAACGCCCGGGTGACGGCGCTGAATCCTTCGGCGGTGGAAATTCAAGCTGAGGTAATGTTCACGGCGGGGGCGGATTCCGCTTCGGACTTCCTGCGCCTGGCCCTGCCCTGGAAGGTCAGCGCGATGGACGGCTTCCTGCCGCACGGTCTGACCCTGAACGATCCCGGCCGCGATATGCCTCTGCACCTGGATTGCGCCGGGGCAATCGAAGCGAACGCGCAGATCCGGTATCCGGAGGCCTGGACTCTGGCTGTTGCGCCCGCGCCCGCCGCCACCCAAATGGCGGTGACCGCCCAAGGCCCGGAAGGTACCGCCACGGCCTCGCCGCTGACGCTGATCCGCCAAGTGGACTCCAAGCCGGGCCTGGTGACGGTGAACGAACGGGTGGAGTTCACCGATTCCACCGTGCCGCCGCCGGCCTGGAACGACTGGCGCAAAGTCGTTCTGGCTGCGGCCAAGGACGAAGCCCGCACGGTGGTCCTGGAGCCGGGGGAATAGGTTCGCGATAGAAGCCGGGGGCGAGGCGAGCCTCGCCCCCGGCATAATGGTAATAAGGGCGCTGAAAACTGTTCCCGCTTGGAGAGTACTGTTCCCGCCAGGATTGAAGCGAAGCGATTCCTGGCGGGGAGTGATTGGTTAAGGTTAAGGGCCGCCGGGAATCGCTATTTCAACGACTAAATGTTAAGCATCCAAACCAATGCACATCGCCATTTCAAGGCTATCGGCACAACTTGACCCCGCTTAAATCCCGGAGGCAACTCCGAATGAGCAGCGGAATGAATCTGGTGTGATAACATGAAAACCAAAGTATCTGCATTGATAATCCTTTTTCTCCTGCTCGTTACCTCCGGCTGCCGGACGGCGTCCAATAGAGGAGAGGCGGAACGGAAGGTGGTCACCACCTTCCTGCCGGTGCATGCCATGACCCTGAACGTGACCCGGGGCGTCCCCGGTCAGTCGGTGGAAATGCTCCTGGAACCCAATGCCGGCTGCCCCCATGACTATATGCTGAATCCCACCCAGGCCGGCCTGCTGGAAAAGGCCGACGTGCTGGTCATGAATGGGCTGGGCATGGAGCAGTTCCTGGAGGGCAAGTCCTTTCTGCAGCGGCCGGGGTTGACGGTCATCCGGGCGGGGGAAGCCGTTGATCCCCTCCCCCTGGGGTCGCGGCGGGAGGAGGATCATCACGGGCACGACCATGAGCCCGGGGATGACGACGTCAATCCCCACGCCTGGGTCAGCCCCTTCGAAGCGGCGAAGATGACCCGCTACCTGGGCGAGCAACTGGCCCGGGTGGATTCGGCTCACGCGGATCAGTACCGGGCCAATGCCGCCGCTTACGCTGCCCGGCTCGACTCCCTGGGTCAGGCCTTCCGCGAGCTGGTGGCCGGCGCCTCAAATCGGCGGATCGTCACCTTCCATCCCGCCTTCGATTACCTGGCCCGCGACATCGGCCTGGAAATTCCGGACGTGATTCTGACCGACGCTGGCGCGGAGCCGTCGGCGCGGGGCCTAAGCGAACTGGCCGCGCACCTGCGTCAGTATCGCCCCGCCGGCATCTTTTCCGAACCGCAGTATTCCGACCGCCTGGCCCGCACGCTGGCAGAGGAGACCGGGGTGCCGCTCTATGAGCTGGATCCCGCCGCCACCGGCCCGGCCGATCCCGGGGCGTACCTGGAGATCATGGGCCGGAACTATGACACGCTGCGGCGCGCTTTGTATCCCGGGGAAGAGTGATCCATGCCCGAACCGGCCGTCATCTTCGAGAACGTGACCGTGGAGCTGGGCGGGCGCGTCATTTTGGATCGCCTGAACGGCGCCGTGGAAGCCGGGGTCCTGACCGCCGTCATGGGGCCCAACGGCGCGGGCAAGACCACCCTGCTGCACGCCGTCCTGGGGCTGATCCCCTACCGCGGGCGCATCCTTTTCGGACCCCGGCGCAGTGAAAAGCGGCCCCGCCTGGGGTACGTCCCCCAGCGCCTGGACCTGGATCGCGGATCGCCCATCACGGTGCGCGACTTCCTGGCTGCCGTACTGACCAACCGGCCGCTGTGGCTGGGCATCCACCGCCACACCGACCTGTCCGCCGTGGCCATGCTGAAGCACATCGGGGTGCAGGACGTACTGCAAACGCCGCTGGGCCGGCTCTCCGGCGGGGAAACGCAGCGGGTACTGCTGGCCCAGGCGCTGCTGGCCCGGCCCGAAGTCCTGCTCCTGGACGAGCCCGCCGCCGCCGTGGACGTGGCCGGAGAAGCCCTGTTCTGCGACATCCTGGACGAGGTGCAGAGCGAGATGGGCATCACCACGCTGCTGGTCAGCCATGACCTGTCCGTGGTCACGACCCACGCCCGCAACGCCATCTGCCTGAACCGGGAGCTGATCTGCTCGGGCCCGGTGGCCCAGGTGCTGACTCCCGACAACCTGCGGCGCGTGTTCAGCCCGCACATAGACATTTTTGGTCACCACCATATTCCTTCTTTGCCCGCCAAGGACGAACCGGATGGATTTTCTGGTTGACCTGCTGCGCCAGCTTTTGCCCTTCGATTGGTTGGAACCGGCCTTCATGCGCCGCGCCCTCATCGGCCTGGTCCTGATCGCTCCGGCCTGCGCCACCATGGGGGTGCAGGTAGTCTCCTTCCGCATGGCCTTCTTTTCCGACGCCATTTCCCATTCCGCCTTCACCGGGGTGGCCCTGGGCTTGATCCTGGGGCTGGACCCCCGCCTGACCATGGTCGCCTTTGGCGTGCTGGTGGGGTGCGGCGTGCTGCTCTTCGCCCGCCAGGCCGATCTCTCCACCGATACGGTCATCGGGGTTTTCTTCGCCGCGGTGGTGGCGCTGGGCATCGTGATCGTCTCCGCCCGGCGGGGTCTGGGGCGCTACTTCGAAGGGGTACTCTTCGGCGACATCCTGACCATCGGTCCGGCGGACCTGTGGATGGTGGCGGGGCTGGCCCTGGGCATCGCCGTGTTCCAGGCCGTCGCCTTCAACCGCCTGATGCTGCTGGCCTTGAATCCCCCCCTGGCCCATTCCCGGGGCATCAAGCCGGCGCTGTGGGAAATTACCTACGGAGTGCTGCTGGCCCTGCTGGTGATGGTCACCCTGCGCATGGTCGGGCTGCTGCTGGTGACGGCCCTGCTGGTGGTCCCCGCGGCCACCGGGCGCAACCTGGCCCGCAGCGCCAGCGGCCTGTTCTGGTGGGCCTCCCTGGTGGCGGGGATCTCTTCGGTGGCGGGGTTGTACCTGTCCTACGCCTGGGGATCGGCCACCGGCGCCACGGTGATATTGATCAGCGTCTTATTGTTCCTGGCCAGCTTCGGCTATAAGCGCGTGCGAAGAATGTAGTCTGCCCATACCAACGATCCATACATGGAGGAAACATGGCTCGCCTGTGGATGACCGCCCTGTTGATCCTGGGGCTTCTGGCCTCCTGCGCGGCCGCGGAGGAAAAAGAGAAGGCGTCCAACGCCGGCGCCGTCAACCCGGACATGATCGCCAAGATGCGCGACAGCGTCAAACCGGACGCCAAAGAGCAGCGCCTGATGGACGCGGTGCTGAAGAACGACCTGAAGGTCATCGCCGTCAACAGCGAAGTACTGCGCAATCACAACCCCTACTTCTCCCACGAAATCAAGACCGGCAAGATCACCGATCAGAAGGGTTCCGGCCGCTGCTGGCTCTACGCCGGATTCAACATCATGCGCCCCTCGGTGATCAAAAAAATTGAGGATGACAGCTTCGAATTTTCCCAGAATTACCTGTTCTTCTGGGACAAGATCGAGAAGTCCAACAGCTTCCTGGAAGAGGTCATCAAGCGGCGCAAGATGGACGTGCGCGACGAAAACTTCCAGCGCATTCTGTCCGACCCGGTGGGGGACGGCGGCTGGTGGGAATATTTCACTCACCTGGTGAAGAAGTACGGCGTGGTGCCCGCTTCGGCCATGCCGGAAACCAAGAGCACGGAAAATTCCGGCAACATGGACGGCATCCTGACCGAGCGGTTGCGCGAATTCGCCGCCGAACTGCGCGACATGGACGCCAAGGGCGCCTCCGAAGGCAAGCTGCGCGGGCGCAAGGAAGAGCAGCTCCTGGAAATCTACCGCATCCTGACCTACCACCTGGGGGTGCCGCCGGCGGAATTCACCTTCCGCTACAAGTCCAAGGTGGACGAAGAGAAGAAGATGGGCGAACTGGTCAAGGTCATCACGGCCCTGAACCAGGGTCAGGACAGCGACTTCATCGAAACCGAAGCCCTGAAGGAAATGGCCAAGGATAAGGTCAGCCTGCAGAAGAGCTACACTCCGCAGGAATTTGCCGAAGAGTACGTCACCTGCAAGCTGGACGAGTACGTGGTCCTGGGCAACGCCCCCGCCCGCGACCTGAACCAGCGCTACGTGATGGAGAACAGCCGCAACGTCTGGGGCGAGAAGGACAGCGAATTCCTGAATGTCTCCATCGAAGACCTGAAGCAGGCCACCCTGCAGTCGGTCTTAAACGACGAACCGGTCTGGTTCGCCGCGGACGTGGGCCCGCAGCGCGACAACAAGACCGGCGTCCTGCACAGCCAACTGTACCGCTACGACGACATCTACGGCTGCCAGTCGAAGTTCGACAAGGGCCGCAAGATCCTCTACCGCACCACCGAAACCAACCACGCCATGGCCTTCGTGGGAGTGGACGTGGTGGACGACAAACCGCTGAAATGGAAGGTGGAAAACAGTTGGGGCAACGACGTGGGCGACGGCGGCTACCTGATCATGTACGACTGCTGGTTCGACGAGTACGTCATCATGTCCATCGTGAACAAGAAGTACCTGCCCCAGCGCCTGATTTCCCTGCTGGAGGCCAAGCCGGAAATCATCCGCGAGAACGACGTCATGGGCAAGCTCTTGATGATCAAGTAGCGGTAAGCTTTAAGCGGTAAGCGATAAGCAAAAGGGCGGCCCGCGGGCCGCCCTTTGCATTGCAGTGTCATTGCGAGGCCTAATGATCTGCCGCGTAGGGGCTGGGCTTGTCCCTGCCCGCGGTGTCATTGCGAGGCTGCGCATTTCAGGAGCCGAAGCAATCTCAATACCAAGTTGGTGATGGTCGCCCGCCCCCTCGCGCCCGGCCATAAATGACCGGGCTACGGCTACAATGCGAAAGCCCCGTAAACGGGGCTCGGGCGGGGTTGGAGGCATCGTGCAGGAATGGGACGGAGGTAGGGCGGACTAAGCGAGCGGGGCTGTTATTCAACATTCGCCTCCATGCCTGATCCGCCGCGCAGTCCGCCGGGTTTGCTTCATCCCGAAGGGATGAAACAATAGTAGCCGGGGCGTGAAACCCCCGGAGACGGACGCGCCTCCTGCCTCCGTTTTTTCATCCCGAAGGGATGGCACGTGGGTAGCCACCCCCAAGGGTGGGAATGATGACCCCGCCTCTGTCACGACCCTTAAAGGGGTCGAATGGGGAAATCCGGCGGGGGGAGATAGGGTGTAGTTGTTGGATGAGATGTAAAATGATTATTGATGCAATTTGGGAGTTGCATTGATTTCAAGAGAATTTTTCTTGTATCCAAATAGGAGTATTACCTTGTAAGCTAGCTTCGCTATTGATTCGGCACCTAAATTTGTTTCCATAAAAATGTCCGTGTTTGGTATCTTTTGTGGAGCACGAAGTCGGTTTTCATTCAATGAGAAATAAGGGCGCACCTTTCCTTGAAGGTTTAACACGCGATCAAAATCCTTACTAAATTGAAGCCTCATCAAATCACAGATCTTACTTAATAATTGAATCCACTTATCTGCATCATAGCGTTTCCCGTCAAACACGAAGGAAGTCAAGTTTTTTCCAGTATATTGAATATTTAATTTAACCGGCTGTTCAAGTGGTTTCATTCGCTTTCGATGGTGTGGTTTGATTACTCCTTGTGTGTAAATATTTGCACCAACTATAAACTGGCCTTTATTGGTATTGAAGAACTCTTCGACCATGCTAGGATCAGCTTTGAATCCGCAAATTTTTTCAGTAGTTTCGTTCAATAAGTCTAAAAGCAACTCGTCTGAATCTTCAATGATTTTATTCCATGCCTTGGGTAATGTCGCCAGTAAAATATAATTCCGTTGCCGGCTTCTAAATAGCTCTTCCGCATTGTCAAAAGCAGTTCCATTGCTTATTTTTTCTCTAGATAAAAAGGAGTGAAATTTATCTGCGATCAAATCAGGTTTTTGTTGCTGGATATCAATGGAGTAAAATTTTCGTTGATCCCAGCTACCTTCGTTAAGAGGTAGATAGAACCACCATGTAAACCCATTCGTTAGCACTGCCATTCTAACGCCTTCCTGAAATGCATAATTTAATAACTGCGCTTGATGGTTGTCTAAGTTTTCTTGAACTTTTTTAACTTCTATAAAAACCTTTGTTGTATTTGAAAGACGCAGGGAGTAATCAGGTCGATTCCCTGCACTATTTACGTACTCCGGCTTTACTTCACCTGGATTGAAAATATCCCAACCGAGCAGGTGAAGTGCACGAAGAATTATGCCTTGTTTTGTTGACGCTTCATCACTCCAATCAACGCGTCCCGCCTTGAGATCTTCTACGAAAGTGATAAGTTCAGGATGCATTGGAAGCTCGCATTTACTGGATAGTAAGTTTAAGGCATTTTATAAATGCTATTATCAGCTACATCCTAAATATACATCTGGAATAGTGGATAGTCAAGTGTTTTGTCCGAATTTGCAATATTAAAAACTTGTAAACAGATACCCCTGTTATCTTCAATCCTTCTCACCCCACCACCTCCACCCTCACCTCCACCCCTCCATACCCCCCCCATTTCCCCTGCTTCCTCCCGTCCACATACACGTAGCCGCTCTGGCCCGACTGCACCCGGAATTCCGCCACGCCGTGCTTGTCGGTGTATTCCGGCCGCGACATCCCCCCGCCGGGCTCGTCGAAGTCCAGCGCCACGCGGTGCTGGGCCGACGGCTGCCCCCCTTTGGTCACGATCACTTTGATGGTGGGCATGATGGCCTCCAGTTCGAAATGTCCTCGCCCGGGAATGAATTCCCGGGCTACTTTGTTTCGATCCACTGAAGTGGATGTTTTTCTTTCCGTCCCGTGGGGACTGAAGCAGGGTAGCCCGGAAATTTATTTCCGGGCGAGCCAGGCTGGATAGATACTCACCCCGGCCCCAACTTCTCCACCTCTTCCCGGAATTGCCCGGCGTCCTCGAACCGCCGGTAGACGCTGGCGAAGCGCACGTAGGCCACCGGGTGCAGCCGCCGCAGGCGGTCCATGACGCTTTCGCCGATCTGCCGGCTGGTGACCTCGTCGGAGCCCAGGTCGGCGATGGCGGTTTCGATGTCGTCCACCAGCTCTTCCAGCCGCGAGCGGGGGATGGGCAGCTTGCTGCAGGCCAGTTTCAGCCCATGCAGCAGCTTGGCCCGGCTGAAGGCTTCCCGCCGGCCGTCGCTTTTGACCACCATGGGGAGATGCTCTTCGATCTGTTCGTAGGTGGTGTAGCGGGCCCCGCAGTGCTCGCATTCGCGCCGGCGGCGGATGGCCTTGCCGTGGCGCAGAGGGCGGGAATCCAGCACCCGGGCGCCCAGCTTGTTGCAGCGCGGGCATCTCATGATTCGGCCTCCGGCAGGGGCGGGTAGGGCACCTTCCGCAGCACCACGCCCGCCTGCTGCATGATTTCTAGCGCCAGGTCGTCGGGGTAGCCTTCCGAAATGACGAATTCGCGCACTCCGGCGTTGACCAGCATCTTGGTGCAGGCCGAACAGGGCTGGGTGGTGGAATAGAGCGTGGCGCCGTGGATGCTGAAGCCGTGCACCGCCGCCTGAATGATGGCGTTCTGTTCGGCGTGGACGGCGCGGGACAGTTCATGGCGTTCGCCGGAGGGGACGTTCAGCTTGTCGCGCAGGCAGCCGCCCAGGTCATCGCAGTGGGGCAGCCCGGCGGGAGGGCCGTTATATCCGGTGGTCAGGATGCGCTTGTCCTTGACCAGGATGGCGCCCACTTTGCGCCGCAGGCACGTGGCCCGGGTGGCCACCAGGTGAGTGATGTGCATGAAGTAGTCATCCCAGGAAGGTCGGTTCATAGTCGTTAGTCGTTAGTCGTTAGTCGTTAGCCGTTAGTATTAAATATCTTGGAGGGATTGATGTGGGCTACTCATTTTCCTTTATCTTGGATATCAATGACCTTATTTGTTTGCTCTCCTGGTCAATGATATCAATTAAATGATCAGTCTCATCCTGCTTAATATATTGAAGTTCCCGGGCGATGAATACCTGGGTTGTCAATTCTGCGCACGAGCCGAGACTCACACTTAAGAACTGTTTGTACTCCTTTTTGTGTAAACGTGAATATCCTTCTGCGATATTTGATGGTATGGAAACTGCTGCACGCTGCATTTGACTTGCAAGACCATAAGTTTCTTGTTTGGGAAACGCACCGCAAGCACGGTAAGTTTCTTTTACTATTTGGATCCCAATTCGCCAGATCCTGAGGTCCATGAAACTGACTATTGAACTCATAGTTACCTCCATCTATACTAACGACCAACGACTAACGACCAACGACTAACGACGATCAGAACTTGTTCACCCACCTGTTCGAATTGCGGTGCACAAACGCTCCATATTCCCGCATAAGCGCCATTTCGTCATTCGCGAGCGGGCCTTGTTCCAGGGCGGTAAGGTTCTGTTTCATCTGCTTACGGTTCATGGGGGCGTTCAGGCAGACGTGCACGTGGGGGTTGGACAGCACGAAGCGGTAGCACTGCTGCGGGGTGGGGACGGGGCGATCCTGGGGCCAGCCGCGCAGCCGGCGGATCAGGTAGCGCCAGCGCGTGGCGGTGAAGTTGACCACGCCGGGATCGTGGGCCGCCAGGTGAGGAAAGATGTCGGTTTCCGCGCCGGGGTGGGCGGCGTTGTAGCGGATCATCAGCACGTCCATGTTGCCTTCCTCGGCCAGCTTCCCGGCGAACTGGCGGTCGTGGGTGGACAGCCCGATGGCGCGCACCTTCCCCTCTTCCCGCAGCCGCACGAATTCGCCTTGCAGGCTGGGCGGAAATTGCTTTCCCCGCAGAACGCCCAGGAACTGGAATACATCGAGGTAGTCGGTGCGGAGCCGGCGCAGGTGTTTCTCCAGAGTGCGGCGGGGACTGGTGTGGCCCCAGATCAGGTTATAGGCGCCGGTGGCGATGACGATCCGCTGGCGGTCGCTGGGGGCCAGGTCGCGCAGGGCCTTCACCATGTGCGTGTCAATCCCGAAGAGGAAGAAGTAGTTGATTCCGGCATCCAGCGCGGCGTGGATGGCGGCCTTGCCCGGCCGGTAGGTGGCCGACAGGCCCAGACGGCAGACGTCCAGGCCGGTTCGGCCCAGGGTGGTGTGTGTGAAGGAGGTCATGGGGATCCTGGTTTGGAGGTCGGGGATGGGGTTTAAAAAGGAAAAAAGGAAAACGATTATTGGCACATGGATTACCCGGACCATTCCAGAACCCATCCCGGAGGGCCCCGCTTCGTCAGCCGACAGACTATCCCGCCCTGCGCCTTCCTCCCGGATTCGCGCGAGATTCGACAGAGGTCATAAAAGATGGAATCACGCCCTCTTCACCAGCATCAGCGTCACGTCGTCCTGGGGCGCGCCGGCGAAGGCCTGCACTTCCCGCAGCACGGCCTCCAGGGTTGACTGCGCTCCCCGGCCGCAATAATCCTGCAGAATCTTCACCAGCCGCTCCTCCCCGAATTCCCGGTCCTGCCCGTCCACCGCTTCCACGATGCCGTCGGAATAGAGCGCGATGATCTCCCCGGGCTGCAGGTCCACGCAGCCTTCGTCGTAGCGCGATTCGGGGAAAATTCCCAGGGGCAGGCCGCCTTCGGACAGCCGCACCACCCGGCCGTTGCCGCAGATGATGGGGTAGTTGTGTCCGGCGTTGACGAAACGCAACTGCCCGTCCCCGGCCTGCAGCACGGCGAAGAAGAAGGTGGCGAACATCTGCGGCGCGGTGTGAGAATAGAGCACGCGATTCAGCCGGGCCAGCATTTCGCACGATTCCAGACGCGCGTCGGTCAGGGCGTGCAGCGAGGCTTGCAGGTTGGCCATCAGCAGCGCCGCCGGCATCCCCTTGCCCGACACGTCTCCCACCGCCAGGCCCAGGCGGGCGCCGTCCAGGGGCAGGAAGTCGTAGTAATCGCCTCCCACCTGCTTGGCAGGCAGGGACGCCGCGGCGATTTCGTACCCGTCCAACTGCGGCGCCTGCTGGGGCAGCAGCTTCATCTGGATGGCCCGGGCCGCCTCCAGCTCGCCTTCCAACCGCTCTTTCTCCTTGATCTCCAGCAGCATGCGGTTCAGATCCGCCACCATGAGGTTGAAGGACTGGGCCAGTTCCCCCAGTTCGTCCCGCGATCGGACCTGGATCTGCACGCTCAGGTCCCCCTTGCGGAGCTGCTGGGTACCCTGCCGCAGCTTGCGGATGGACCGGGTGATGCCGCCGGCCAGGCCAAAGCCCACCATCGCCACCAGCAGCAGGATGACGCCGAAGAAGATGGATAGAACCGCGAAGATGACCACGTAGACCCGGTTGACCAGGTATTCCGAAGAGAGCAGGTTACCGATAATGGCGGCCGGCGAGGTGCGCACTGTGATCAGGTACTGGCTGGATTCCGGCGCGGGCGCCCGGCCCAGGATCAGGCCCGGCACCAGGACCGGGAGGGAGATCCGGGTCAGGGAAAAGCCCCCCACGGCGGAATCGGCCGTGGTGAGCAGGACGTCCATGTCCGCGTCCGAGTCCATCTGCACGGAAACTCCCCGGGCGCCCACCATCGCCACATTGAAGTTTTCCCCGGAATAGACCGTCAGGTCGGCGCCGGCCTGGACTTTCAGCTCCTCCAGGTCCGCGCGGGTGTAGGGGCGGAACAATCCCACCAGCCGGCTGCCATCCTGAAACCAGCACGTCAGGTAGAGCGAATCGTCGGTCGCGGCCAAGCCGGAGAACCCCTGCCGGGCCGCCTGGATCAGGGCGGAATCGGCGGCCAGGGGCAGGGGAAAGGAGGCGCCCGTCCAATCAGCCGGAGTCGTCGCGCTGTCCCCTTCCAGGCGGAAAACTGCCACCGACACCCCCTCCTCGGCCAGGCGCCGGATGTCGCTGCTGTCGGCGGCGGCAGGGTCCTGCGCTTCCACCACCGTAGCCAACCCGGCCGCCTGGGACATGATCATGCGCTCCAGGAAGCGCTGGTAATAGCTCCCCAGGATGAACAGGAACCCGAACAGCAGGATAACCACCAGCAGGATGCCGGGGATGACGCTGCTGAACACGTAGGAGAGCAGCAGCTTGGCGCGGATGCTGAGCGAGCTGCGCAGCCAGTCGGCCACGGGGGCGAAGAGGATTTTTCCGGGCAGCACCAGCAGCAGGGCCAGGAGCAGGCGGCGCAGGCTGGTCAACAGCACCAGAAGCAGGGGGGAAATGAGCGAGAAGAGCCGGGCGGTGTACTGGGCAGCCAGGTTGCGGATGTCTTCGCTGGGGGAAATGATCCCCAGAGGTTGAAAGGCTGAGATCATCAACAGGAAGAGGGCCGCCAGCGAAATCAGAACCAGGCGGAACTTCTCCTTGCCGGCCAGAGCGGCAACTTCTTCGAACCGCAGGACCCAGGCCCCCAGCAGGAAGTAGATGATGAATTCCAGGGAACCGGTTTTTTCCGTCAGCAGCAGCGGGAGGGTCAGGGCCGCGGCTATCAGCACCCGGGGCGAGCGCAGACGCAGTTCCGGCGCCAGGCGCAGGATCTGCAGGGTATAGGTCAGCAGAATGAACAGGGCGGCGGCCAGGAAGGGCAGGGTGATCCAGATCAGGGCGGAGTAAGACGCGAACCGCAGCAGCAGCCCGGTTGCCAGGTGGAAGGCGGCGATGATCAGGAAGAGCAGGGGAAGCAGCAGGGTGAGGCGTCCCAGGCGGCGGACTTCGGGTTGCAGATCGCCGGGGCTCTCCCAGTAAAGCTGCAGGCGCCGCAGGTAGATCCCCGCAGAAAGCAGCACGAAGAGGCCGGGGATCAGATCCGGTTCGCCCCGCCACAGGGACTTCAGGGCGGCGGCCATCAGGAGAGGGATGAAGGCCGGTAAGATGACCTGGGGCCAGAAGGACCGCTGCCGCATGGGGCCGGTTCCTTGGTTAGGGCTTGATATCCAGCATGCGGGCCAGGCGGGCAACCGCCTCGTCCGGCCCGATATGTGCCAGGATGGCTTTCAGTTCCGGGCCGCCGGTGCGTCCGGTCAGGGAGGCGCGCAGGGGCATCCACAACTCCTTGCCCTTGATGCCGGTCTCCTTGCCCACCTGGCGGACCGCTTCCAGCATGGCCTCGGCCTCGGTGTAATTACCGTCGTGCCAGCGCCGCAGGATCACCGGCAGGGAGCGCCGGGCGGCGTCCGCTCGAATCCAGGACCACGCCTCCTCGTCCGGTTCGGTCAGGCGCAGCGAGAAGGGCGCCAGCCGGGCGGGCAGCTCGTCCAGGCGGCGCAGGCCGGCGCGTACCGCCTCCACCAGGGGTAGCAGGAGATCGTCGGAGGCCCTGGCGAATTCCGTGCTCTTCAGGTAGGGCCGGGCCTGGGCCAGCAGCTCGGGCGTGGGGACCAGCTTCAGGTGCTCGGAAGCCAGCCATTCGAGCTTGGCGGGGTCGAACACCGCCCCGGCCCGGCTCACGCGCTCCAGGTCGAAGGCTTCGACCAGCTCGGCGAAGGTGAAGAACTCGCGCTCGTCGGAAGGGTGCCAGCCCAGCAGAGCCACATAGTTGATCAGCGCCTCCGGTGGGATCCCCCGATCCAGCCAGGCCAGGACCGACCCGGTGCCCTCCCGCTTGGACAGTTTACGGTGCTGTTCGTTTAAAATCAGCGGCAGGTGCGCGAATTCGGGCGCTTCCCAGCCGAAGAAGCGATACAGCAGCAGGTGCTTGGGCACCGACGGCAGCCACTCTTCCCCGCGGATGACGTGGGTGATCTCCATCAGGTGGTCGTCCACCACGTTGGCCAGGTGGTAGGTGGGGTAGCCGTCGGACTTGACCAGCACCTGGTCGTCCACGTCGGCCAAGGGGAAGGTCAGCGCGCCCCAGACCCGGTCCTGGTGCACGATCTCCCCTTCCAGGGGGATCGCCAGGCGCAGCACGTGGGGTTCGGAAGCCATGCGCTGCCTCGCTTCGGCGGGATCAATCGAGCGGCAGCGGCGGTCGTAACCGGGCGTCTGCCCCGCGGCGCGCTGCTGCTGGCGCAACTCCTCCAGGCGTTCAGCCGAGCAGAAGCAGGGGTAGGCGTGGCCGGCCTCCAGCAACTTCGCGGCGTGTTCGGCGTAGAGCGCCAGCCGCTCGGACTGCACGTAAGGCGCGAACGGGCCGCCGGTATCGGGGCCCTCGTCGGGTTCCAGGCCGCAACGGCGCAGGAGGTTCAGGATATCCTTGTGCGCTTCCGGGAGGTTGCGTTCCCGGTCGGTATCTTCAAGGCGCAGGATGAAGGCCCCGCCGGTTTTCCGGGCGAAGAGCACGTTATACAGGGCGGTGCGCAGGCCGCCGACATGCAGGTCCCCGGTGGGACTGGGGGCAAAACGAACGCGATTCATGGATGCGTGGCCGATCAGTTAGTACAATGGGTGGTATTAATGAGACGCGTGACGCAGAGAAAAGGTGACGGGTGGTAATGGGTGATACGAAGCGAATTCGCCGTTGCAAGGTGAAGCGGGCAGAGGGTTGCCGTCAGACCTGAAGCGGGGTTTCCGGCGGGGAGGCCGGCTTCACTACAGGGTCATGGTTGGGGGTCACCTGTTCCGCGCTGCCAGCGTCGCGTTCACCTGGTTCAGCGTCTGCCGCGCGGCCTCCGATGACGGGTCCTGCCGGAAGGCAATCTCGGCCTCGGCCCGCGCCTCTTCCAGCCGCCCCGCCTGCTGCAGCAGCGCCACCCGCTTCAACCGCAGATCCGTGCTTCCGGGGTTCCAGGCCAAGGCCTGTGCCAGGGTGGCCAGCGCCCCGCCCAGATCCCCGGCGATCTGCTGGAACTCGGCCAGTTCGGTGAAGTGCCGGGCCGTCTCCGGGGAGGCCTTCAACTGCGCCTCAAAGCTCTCCCGGTCATAGCGCTCCAGGTCCTCGTCCCTGACCCCCCGCTCCAGCGCCTCCAGGATCTGCCGGTGCTGTTCCCGGGTTTCCGGGTCCTGGCGGTACTCCCCTTCCGCCCGGCGCAGCATTTCCAGGTAGAGGCGCCGCACGTCGGACCGGTGATCCACCGCCGCGCGGTAAGCCGTCAGGGCCGCCGCTGTGTCCCCCCGGGCCCGGTGCAGCAGGGCAATGTTGCGGTACACTTCCGCTTCTTTGATCCCCGTGGACAGCGCCGCCTGGAACATCACCAGGGCGGTGTCCAGCTTCCCCTGCTGGGCATAGAGGATGCCCAGGTTGTTCAGGTAGAGATCCTTCTGCGGCGGGTCCAGGGCCACGGCCTGCCGCAGGTAGTGCGCGGCGTTGCCCATGTCCCTGGCGGCGTAGCAGGTCTGGCCCAGCATGCCGTAGGCTTCGGCGTGCTGGGGATCAATCCGCAGGGCGCTCTGAAATACTTGGTACGCCTCCTGCAGGTTCCCCTCGCGCAGCCGTTCCCGCCCATAGGCCACCAGTTTTCCGGCTTCCCCGGCGGCCCCCCGGGAGGACTTGGCCGCCAGCCAGGGCAGATCCCCGAACAGGGACAGGAAGAGGATCAGGGAGAGTGGGCCCAGGAGCACCACCCAGCCGATGATCCATCTCGGGGGAGGCGGCGACGGCGGTTTTGGCGCTGCGGCTGGCGGCCGCGCGCGTCTGGACGGTTTGGCCATGGGGCGCGATCCCTTCAGCAGCTATTGTGCAGGATGAACAACACCTTCTTGCCCGCCGCGACCAGGGAATTGTACTGGCGGCAGGCTTCCGGCGTGGGCAGGATGATGACCTGGGTCCCCCGGCCGGTGAACTCGTTGTAAATGAACTGCACCGGTTCCGGCTGAGGAAATCCCTGTCCCCCCCGGCCCTGGTTGCCGCTGCCCACCAGCAGGACGTCCGGCTCCTGCATCAACAGGTAGCGGAGGTCCTGCGACCGGAAGTGGTGCTTCTTGTCTACGAAGCGGAAGCCTCCGTCGGGGTAGATCAGGACGTCGAAGAAGGGGAGCGGCATCCCCCGGTAGACGGTCAGGCCGAAGGTGTTGTGGGTGATGGGATCCCCCCGGTGGGCCAGCCGCGATCCCGCCACCCCCAGGACCGCCACCACCGCCAGTATTCCCAGGGCGATCCGCACCGCCCGATGGCGGCTCAGGTGGAACAGGAGCCCGGCAACAGCGAACAGCCCGAAGCCGGTCGCCAGCAGCAGGGGAATTTCGGCATGCTCCGTCAGCAGGGGACTGACGAACAGGAATACCGTGGTCAGGCCGAAGACCGACAGCAGGGCGGTTTCCGGGTGGCGGAGGTAGTCGCCCAACCGCTCCCGGCGCCACACCGCCCGCTTCAGGTCAATGGTCCCCGCGCTCTCCGTCACGAAAATGACCAGCACCAACCCCATGATCACCCCCCAGGCATCCTTGGTGACGTCGCTCAGGTCGAACACCCGGTGCGACAGGAAGAACTGGAAGGTCTCGTCGAACAGGCTCATCAGCAGCGCCGATCCGTAGGCCCACAGGATCATCCGGGGCAGGGGCATGCGCCGCAGGTTGAAGGCCCGGAAGAAGAAGAACATGTACGCCCCGTAGGCGACGTAGTGCCAGTTCTCCTGCAGGTCGAAGAAGGTGAGGTCCAGGTACAGATCCATGGTCCAGTGGCCCAGGGCGACCATGCCGCCGAGGACCGCCAGGGCCGCCAGCCGCCGGCGGGTGATCCGGCTCCGGTACCGCCAGGCCAGGAAGAGCGCCAGCCCCGCGGCCAGGATCAGCACGCCGGGGACTTCGACCCCAGGCAGAGGCAGACTCAGGTGGGAAACGAGTTGGGCGACGGATTGCAGGTAACGGGTGACTACCACGAAGGGGGTGGCGACGACCAGCGCGGCGAACAGTACGAACTGGATCATCGCCTCGTGGCGGGGGTCGGTCAGCCATTTCCAGGGATTCATGGGCGGTTGGCGCCTGAATTTTCCGGGAGTTACGACACTCGGGTCAGGAGGAATATAAGCATCCCCCGCACCTCTCCCAAGTGCTTTCTGAAGATTTTCCCTTTGGGGTCGGAAAAGTCGGGCGAATTTACCCCCGCAGGCGCCTGCCGCCCCAGATCCAGGGGGTCAGGAAGATGACCGCCAGTACCAGCACCCAGAGGCGTCCGCGCAGCAGGTTGTAGTCCGCCAGCAGGACGCTCCAGGGGTTGCCCATCACGTAATGGCCGAACAGGAACTCGAAGGCCAGGGTCAACCCCAGCCAGAAGAACCCGAGGCCCCACAGTTGCCCCGCAGTGGACGAAGGGAGACGGCGGATGAAGGGCCGGGTGACCAGCAGGATCAGGGCCAGGCCGGTCAGGCTGCTCAGGGCGTGCGCGGTGTGATCCCCCACCGCGGGGGTGAACACCGCTTCGCGGAAGATACCGTTGGCGATCATCGCCAGCGCCAGCAGGACCCAGATCAGGAACGCCCGCAGGTACATGATGGCTCCCATGCCGGTTCACCGCTTGGACCGGCTGTACGGGACAGAGACAGAATGCCGGCCGGGGATTAACCGGAGCCGGATGGCGTTTCCGTGCCGATGCCTGGCTACAACTCCCCCGCCAGCAGCGCCGCGCCCAGCGCGCCGGTGAATTCGGGCCGGGGGGGGACGACCACGGGCAGCCCCAGGGCCTCTTCCAGGGCGCGGATCATGGCGGCGTTGTTGCCCACGCCGCCGGAAAAGCCCACTTCCGTTTCCACCCCCACGGTCTCGGCCATGCGCGCCACCCGGGCGGCGATGGCGTTATGCAGTCCCCGGGCGATCTCTTCCGGTTCGCGTCCTTCGGCCAGCAGGGAGATGGCCTCGGATTCGGCGAACACGGTGCACATGGAGGAGATTCGCGCCGCTGACCTGGCCTGCAGGGCCAGCCCGATGAAGCGGTCCAGGGGCAGGTCCAACCCCTGGGCGGTCATTTCCAGGAACTTGCCGGTGCCGGCGGCGCAGCGGTCGTTCATGGCGAAGTCCATCACCAGCCCGGTGGCGTCCAGACGGATGACCTTGGAATCCTGCCCCCCGATATCCACCAGGGTACGGACCTCGGGCCGGTGAAAGTTCATGCCCCGGGCGTGGCAGGCGATTTCGGTGAACTGTTCGTCGGCCAGTTCGGCCACCGCCTGGTGGATGCGCCCGTAGCCGGTGGCCACCAGGCGCTCGACCTGCTCGCGGCGCAGTCCAGCCTCGAACAACGCTCCCGACAGCGCTTCGCGGGCCATGGCCGACGGCAGCCAGCCGGTCTTGACCAGGCAGCTCCCGGCGATCCGCCCTTCCGCCAGCACCACCGCCTTGGTGGTGCGCGATCCGATGTCCAATCCCGCGGTGATCATGGTTTTCCCCAGTAGAGCCCGCCGCGGCGCCCGGCTTTCACAAAGGCGGCGATATTCTCCCGGGGCGTCCCCAGGGGCACTTCGCAGCCGGTGGAGAGGATGAAGCCCCGGGGGTTGTCCTTGCCCTGCGCCAGGATCTCTTCCACCTTGCGTTCGACGGTTTCGGGGGCGTCGTCCAGCAGGTCGGCGGGGCGCAGGTTGCCGATCAGCCGCACTCCACCGCCGATGCGGTCGCGGCAAGCCGACAACGGCACGTCGTCGCAGGAAAGCAGATCGCAGCCGGTGGCCCGGATCTCGTTTAAAATATTTTCCGTGCGGCCGCAAATGTGCAGGAAGACGTCGAAGTCATAGCGGTGCAGGTAATCCGTGAACGCGCGCAGGTAGGGCCCGGCGAATTCGGTGAAGGTGCGGGCGGAGATGACCGACCCGGAGGCCAGCGGATCCACCAGCATGGGGATACCGCCCGCTTCGATGCAGCGGTCGGCCAACTGGATCCCCGCTTTCAGCGACAGACCCAGCAGTCCGTGGCAGGAGGCCGGGTCGAGCAGGGTGTCGGCCAGGAAATCTTCCGGGCCGCGCAGCAGCGCCGCGGTGGTGAAGGGGGCGGGGATGAAGGCCAGCACCGGAGTCACGTCGCCCACTTCACGCTGGCATTCGGCCACGGCCTCGACGTACACTTCCCAGCGGCCCGGCAGTGCCCCAAGGTCGGGCAGACGCAAATCCGGCCAGGCGGCGGAATCGTCCAGGGCGGGTTGGCGCAATACCGGCAGGTCGTGTTCGGGGAAGTAGAGCCGCGACCCCAGCGCTTCGGCCACCATGGCCACATCGGAGAAGACCGAGACGGCATCGTGGCGGTAAAGGCGCAGGGCCTCGATCTGGGCGCGGGCCATGGCCCGGCCGGCTGTGCAGTACTCCTTCACCGCCATGCCGGCCGCGACCGCGGCGTGGGCGCTGATTAGGGGATAGACGGTCACCCGGTCGGGGATCTCGTCAATCAGCAGCAGGCCCAGCCGCTGGCGGGCGTTCAAGGGTTCCAGCAGGTGCCGGGGCGGCGTTTGGATCATACCGGTTTCGTGCGGAGCATGGTCATGCTATAATTAAGTGAAAATATTAGCCTAAGGCAAGGGGAAAGCGCGAATTTCCCCGCCCAACATCCCCTCGGGTAGACCGTATATTTAAAACCCCGCTCACGGGCGACTCCTCAAGAGGTGGAAGGGTTTTCAACCAGTGAGGAGAGTAAAATGAACGAGCAGAAATATAAGAATATCACGCACAAATTCATCGAAGAGATCCTGGGGAAGGGCAATACCCAGATGATCGAAGAGATCGTGGATCGCGGCTTCGTCATGCACGATCCCAACATTCCCCAGGAGGTGCGCGGGCCGGATGGGGTGAAGCGGTTCGTCCAGGAGCTGCACGCGGGCGTTCCCGACGTCCGCTTCAAAATCGAGAGCCTCCTGGTGGAGGGCGATCAGGCCGTCTGCCGCTGGACTTCCACCGGCACACACACGGGCGAATTGTTCGACCAGCCGGCCTCGGGCAAGCGCATCACCGTCACCGGTATGGACATCCTGCGCTTTTCCAACGACAAAATCGTGGAAGACTACAGTTGCTGGGATGCGCTGGGGTTCTACCGGCAGATCGGGGCCATTCCCGAAATGGAATCCACAATTTTATCCGAAAACCGGTAAGGCAACCTCCGGTAATCCGCGCTTTTCCGCCGTTCTCTGACAATGCACTCATGGAATAGGAGTCGAACGTGCATCATAACCAAGAAAATTATAAGGATATTGCCCGCCGCCTCATGGAAGAGGGGTTCGGTAAAAATAACGCCCAGGTGGTGGACCAGCACGTGGACAGCAACCTCAAGTCGCACGATCCCAGTAATCCGCAGGACATCCGCGGATCGGAAGGATTGAAGCAGTTCATCAGCCAGTTGCACCGCGCCTTCCCCGACCTGAAGTACAAGGTCGAAGGCCTGTCCGCCGAGGAGGATACGGTCACCTGCCGCTGGTCCGTATCCGGTACGCACAGGGGCGAAATGTTCAACCAGCCGGCCTCCGGCAAGCGAATCAACATTACCGGCACGGACGTCCTGCGCTTCTCCAACGGCAAGGTCGTCGAAGTCTGGGCCTGCTGGGACGCGCTGGGATTTTACCAGCAGATCGGGGCCATTCCGGAGATGGAATCCGCCGACTCGCCCTACAACCGGTAATCCCCTTGCCCTCCATCAGACCCGGCCGACCACGGCCGGGTCTTTTTTGTTTCCACCTTAAGCCTCTTTTCCCTTGATCCTTATGGATCAATTCCGTATATTGAACTGTTTACTTCTAAGAGCTTGCCGCGATCCGCCCGGGGCGGGTCGTTCACCGGAGGATTATATGGTCAAGAAAAGCTGGAGATTCGCGACGCTGGCCGTCCATGGCAGCGAAGGCGGCGATCCCGTGACGGGCGCCATCTCCCCCCCCATTTACCAGAGTTCCACCTTCTCCTTCAAAAACGCCCAGCACGGCGCCGACCTGTTCGCCGGTACCGGCCAGGGCTACATTTACTCCCGGCTCATGAACCCCACCCAGGCGGCCCTGGAACGGGAGATGGCTTTCCTGGAAGAAGGCGAAGAAGCCCTGGCCTTCGGCTCGGGCATGGCCGCCATCAGCACCACGGTCTTCACCCTGTGCCGCAGCGGCGAGAATTTCGTCTCGGCCAACGCCATCTACGGCGGGACCCACGCCTTCTACCTGAAGGTGCTGCCCAGGCTGAACATCGGCGTGCAGGAAGTCAACGCCGCCGATCTGAACCATATCGAAGAGGCCATCAACGAGCGCACCCGGTTCATCTTCATCGAGACGCCTGCCAACCCCACCATGGACCTCGTGGACATCCGGGGCTGCGCCGAGATCGCCCAGCGCCACAACCTGAAGCTGGTGGTGGACAACACCTTCGCCACCCCCTACTACCAGAAGCCGTTGCTGCTGGGCGCCGACCTGGTGGTCCACAGCGCCACCAAGTACATCGGCGGGCACGGCGACACCGTGGCCGGCATCGTCATCGGCAAGTCCCGCGAACTGATGCGCGAGATGCGCAAGGGCGTGGCCCAGGACATCGGCGGGGTGATCAGCCCCTTCAACGCCTGGCTGTTGCTGCGCGGCCTGAAGACCCTGGCGGTGCGCATGGACCGACACACGGAAAACGCCATGCGCGTGGCCCAGTTCCTGGCCTTCCATCCCAAGGTGGAGAAAGTCTACTATCCCGGCCTGCGCATCCATCCGCAGCACGAACTGGCCAAGTCGCAGATGAGCAACTTCGGCGGCATGCTGGCGTTCGAAGTCAAGGGCGGTCTGGAAGCGGGACGCAAGTTCATTGACGCGGTCCGGCTCTGCACCATGGCGGTATCCCTGGGGGATTGCGACACCTTGATCGTCCACCCGGCCTCCACCACGCACAGCTCCTATTCGGCAGAAGACCTGAAGAAGGCCGGCATCCCCGCGGGCTTGATCCGCCTGTCGGTGGGCATCGAAGACGTCAACGACATCATCGAGGACCTGGAGCAGGCATTCAAGCAGATCTAAGCGGGAGATCACCATGGGCGACACCTTTGCCACCCTGATCCTCATCGGCCGCCCGGCGGCGGGCAAGTCGGAGATCATTGATTTCCTGAAGAAAACCCCCGAAGAGGAACGGCGCCGCCGTTTCCACCTCGGGCGGTTCCAGGAAATTGACGACTTCCCCATGCTCTGGGCCTGGTTTGAACAGGACGCCATCCTGGAGAAAGTTATGGGCGAGCCGCGCATGATGACCGACCGGGACGGCTATTTTCTCCACCAGCACCAGTGGCATCTGCTGATCGAGCGGATCAGCCTGGACTGGGGCAAGTTCCGCCGCGACCACGCAGGCGAAGCCGATCCCCCCACCGCCATCCTGGAATTCGCCCGGGGCAGCGAGCACGGCGGCTTCCGGGAAGCCTTTCAGCACCTGTCGGAGGGCATTCTGAAGTCGGCGGTGATCCTCTACATCCAGGTGCCCTACGAGGAATCGTTAAGGCGCAACCGGCGGCGCTTCAATCCCCAGCGGCCCGACAGCATCCTGGAACACGGGCTGCCGGACGACAAGCTGGAGCGGCTCTACCGGGACAGCGACTGGGACGAGCTGGCCGCGGCCGATCCCCATTTCCTCACCATCAAGGGGCACAAGGTGCCCTACGCGGTGTTCGTCAACCACCCGGAGAAGACTGACGACCCGGCCAAGATCGCCCCACACCTGGAAGAGGTGACAGCCAAGCTGTGGACGCTGAAACATTAGCTGCGAGATCCGGGAGGCAAGACTAAGCGGACAGCTTACCGCATACAGCTTACCCCAGACCTACAGGGCGGCGTCACCTCTGACGCCGCCCTGCTTTCGCTTAGGGGTGGAGCTTGTGACGAAGAAGTTCCTTCGTGATGACGAAGGAACCCCTTCGGGGCGATAACGAAGCCTTGAGTAGCCCCCGCCCGCTCACCCTTAATGAAGTGCGCTACGGCGGAAGTGAAAAGCGCCGTAAACGGGCTCGGACGTGAAAAGGCGGGTCAGACACTTGTCCGTCTCCCGACGGATTCCTGTCTGACAGAAATTCCCTCTCCTGACAGGCAGGAATGCCTATCCCACCTCACATTGTTGCGGCTACGATCCGTCAGATGGTCATAAAGTAATTAATCTACTAAACGGCAGAAGGGGTGGTGGCATGCTTCCCACGCAGTGGTCCCTTCGGGATGGTTCCCGGAGGGCGGGGGTAATCTCTGATCTTCGCACTTGCGCCTGCCCTGTTCGCTACTCTCCCCTCCGCCTCGGCCCTCCGGGAAACGAAGCATGTGAGGGAAGCCGTCCGAGGGAGCATGCTTCGTCTCCCGACCGGTAACCATTCGCGGCCGTGAAGAGGGAGGGAGGCGGTCGGGAGCCA
>QZKQ01000038.1 GCA_003599535.1 Candidatus Zixiibacteriota bacterium
CCAGGGTGCCCAGGCCGCCGGAGTCCGCCGAGATTTCCACCCACTGGAAGACCGGCACTTCGGGGGCGTCGTAGGGGTCGTAGGCCCGGTAGCCGTAGGGGTCCGGCCCCGTCGGGTTGTTCAAGGGGTCGCCCACCAGGAAGTTGACCAGCAGGGTGTCCGCGAAAGCGCTGTCGGCGGTGACGTAGAGGTCGCAACTGACGGTTGTCCCCTGTGGGCAGCTCGGGCTGACGGTGAACAGGTACGGCGGCGATCCGGTACCCTGCTGCAGGTGCGCCATATTGGGATAGGTGGCGCTGTTCTGGGTGATGGTCAGGTAGGGGCTGGTGGTGGACAGAATTCCGATGACGTTGGAGGCGGGGTCCTGCCCCACGTTGTTCAGGGTCACCACCATGGAGCAGTTTTCGCCGGGATCGGGCGCTCCGTTGTTGTTGCCGCCGATGTCGTCCAGCACCTTGTTGGCCACCACCAGGTAGGGGCCCGGCCCGACGACCACGGCGTTGATGGCGTTCAGGCAGTGCATCAACCCGGAACCGAAGGTGTTGTCCTTGCCCGCCGCGCCCAGGCCCGTGGCGGTGTTTTCCAGGTGCATGTCAATCAGCGCCGGGGTGAGACTGGGATCCTTGCTCAGCAGCAGCGCCATGCCGCCGGCCACGTGGGGCGTGGCCATGGAGGTGCCGTCCATGAAGGCATATCCGCTGTTGTTGTCCCAGTCGCAGGACTTGATGCCCACGCCGGGCGCAGAGATATCGGGGTCAATCAGGCCCATGCCCGGGTTGTAGGCGTAGTCATTCCAGGGACTGACGGTGGCCCAGGTCACCGGGCCGCGGCTGGAAAAAGAGGCGATGGCATGGCTCTGCTGGGTGGCGCCGCAGGTGACCACGCAGGAAAGCCCGCCGGTCAGAACCTGGTCGGGGTGCAGCCAGGGAGGCGGGCAGTTGCCGGGGACGCGCACGTTGCCGGGGATGGGATAGCTGCCTTGCTGGGCGCCTTCGTTGCCCGCCGCCACCGCGCCGATGACGCCGGCCGCCAGGGCGTTGTTGCAGGCGGTGCGGTACTGCTGCTTCTGGCTCAAGGTGCCGCCTCCGGCGTGCCCCAGGGACATGCTGAAGATATCCGCGCCCTGCTGCACGGAGAAGTTGATCCCCGCGATGATCTGCCCTTCGCTGCCGTATCCGGCGCCGGACAGCACCTGCACCGCCATGACGGAGGCGTTGGGGGCCACGCCGCACTGCGATCCGGCGGTGCCGTCGGAAGCGACGGATCCGGCGCAGTGGGTGCCGTGGCCCAGGGGCCCCTGGTCAATGGGATCGTTGTCATTGTTGTAGAAATCGTAGCCGTGGTGGGGGTACTGCGCTCCGCCGTTCCACATGTGGTCGGCCAAGTCGAGGTGGTTGTAGTTCACCCCGGTGTCAATCACGCTGACGATGATGCCGGTGCCGTTGAAGCCCTGCAGCCAGACTTCCGGTGCGTGGACGTCGGCCACGCCCCAGGCGATCTCGTCCGTCCCGTCGGTGGCCGCCGTCCCGAACTTCTCGGTGCCGTCCAGCATGTAGCGTTCCGGGTCGTAGGCGATTTCGGCGATTTCGGGGAAATTCACCAGCGCCAGGATCACTTCCGGGGTGGCTTCGCAGGCGATCAGGTTGACGATGGAGACGGGCATCAGCTTGCGCACCTGCCCGGCGGCCTGCCGGTCCTGCAGGTAGGCCAGCACTTCCGCCTGAGTCCGGGCGGCGAGGCCGTTCAGGTGATCCACGACGAACTGGCGTCGCTCCGGCTTGCTCATAGGCTCAGTCACGGCCGTCATCCAGGCGGCGTCGGCCTGTTCTTCCATGGTGACCATTACCCGGATCATCTCGTCAGCCGGGCTGGAGGCGAGTTTATCGGCCAGATCCGGGGTGATCGTGGCCGCGCCGGCCGAACCGGCCAGAATTAAAACCAACAGCGTCAGGGCGAGTTTTCTCATCATCCCTCCTCGGGGGTAAGCGGTTCAGTGGTTGGTTTTTCCGTTAGGCGCGCAGATAGTACAGTCTATAATATACAAAGAAACCTGGAAGGATGCAAGCGATTTATTTCAGGTGGGAGTTAATTTTCCACGTGTCGGGAGCACAGGGGCGGGGGATCACAAAAATACCGGGGCGGCCCACTGTGACCGCCCCGCTTCTTTGATCGGCAAGTACGAAGGTGGGAAAGTTCCAAAGCTACTTCAGCAGAATGAGCTTCTGCACCTGGGTCAGGCCGTCCGAGCGCAGACGGGCGAAGTAGATCCCGCTGGGCAGGCCGGAAGCGTCGAAGGTCACTTCGTGCGCACCCGCCTCCCGCCACCCCTCCACCAGCGTAGCCACCTCGCGGCCGGCGGTATCATAGACTCGGAGGCTGACGCGGCTATTCGCGAGAAGTTGAAAGCTGAGTGCGGAGGAGGGATTAAAAGGATTTGGGGAGGCAGAGAGGCTGAACGTCTCCGGAACCGACGCAACGGAGCGCGTTCCTACAGACTCACCCGGGAAAGACTCGCCAGTGCAGGTCCATTCGCTGATCCATTCCCCATCGCCGGTGGTCAGTTTTGTGTACTCAAAGTATGAACTGTCCCATTTAACCAGGTAAAATTGGCCCACAAACCCACAGTAGAGGTAGGTTCCGGGTAAGGCGCCAGCAGGAACGGTCTGTGAGCGCAGACGGGATATCTGGGCTCCAGCTGGCAGGGTAAGGACGAGCGGTCCCAGCATGGGCCCCTGCCAATTACCCGCTGGGGTGAGTTGCATGATCCAAGTTTCAAATGTTTGAGATTGGGTACTGATATTAACCAACTCAGCCGTAAACTCAAATGCTCCGCCCGAGGCAGGTATGACAATAGGCGGATTGACCGGCGTCAGCGTGGGTAAGATGCAGTGGCTGGAATATTTTACCGTGAATATCTTGCTCCAGCTATCCGGCCAAGTATATCCTGTTACGTAAACATCACCTTCCTGATCTATTGCAATATCACTACCATAATCATTGATTTCATTGTAATAGACATATTGATTGGATGTCCCGTCAGAAGAATAACGCGCAATAAAGCAATCGTAGTTGATTCCATACCCTGGTATATTATCGCAATATCCTGTTACGTAAGCGTTGCCGTCCGCATCCGAGACAACTGCGGAAGCCACATCATTCCCATCCGAAGTCAATCCAAAATCCTTGATCCACTGCTCGGCTCCATCCGAATTGTACTTTATCGTCACGCAATTGGTTGTTGGTATAATCGGATAGGCGGTGCGAGCACTGTTCCCGGTGACAAAAACATTTTCATTCGCATCAACTGAAATAGCCACGGCCTCATCACCATAATTAAGCAAACTACTATAAAATTGAACCCATTGTTGTACACCCATTCGATTATATTTTACCGTCGCATAATCATGCGGTGAACCGGCAGCGCCGGTAACGTAGACATTTCCTGAAGGACATACTTCCAGAGCGTAAGCGCAATCTAAAGAATTGGTGGTGTGAAAAGTCGCTATCCAGCACTGAAGGCCATCGGGAGAGTATTTTATGGTGGCGTATTCGGTGGGATGAATCCCGCCGAAAAGATAAGTGCTGTTACCTGTTACATAGGCATTCCCGGAATCATCCAACGCGATGTCTCTGGCAAAATCCCACCAGTTGGCCGGTCCATTGTAGATTGCCAGCCAATCCAAATTACCGGAAGAATCACATTTTACCGTAAGATAATCATTCTGTGGCGTTGATTGATAACCTGTGGCGTAAGCATTTCCAAAATCATCAGCAGCAAGGCCGAAAAACTCACCACTACTGCCATGCTGGTATACCCAAAGCTGTTGACCAGTGGGGGAGTATTTGATAATGACAGGGTAATCGTTGCTTTGACCGGCCACAAACACTTCACCTGCTCCATTCACCGCTATATCATTTCCGATCCCAGGTGTACCAACGGCACACCACTGCTGCTGACCTGCACAATCATACTTGACAGTGGCCATGGTTCCAAAATACATTCCGTTTATAAATCCGGTCACATAAACATTTTGACTTTCGTCCACAGCTATGGCCTTGCTTTCATCAATCCCACTCCCACCACCCGGATACATGCTGACCCACTGCTGGAATAATTGCCCGGAGGCAGAAGTAGCCAGCAATGCAGTGAATGCCAGCGAGAGTAGCGATACTTTCCCGTTTTTCATGGTATTCTCCAAGGTTGGAAAGGGAAAATGGTCGAGAGAACAAGAGTAGTTATAATATAGCATGGGAAAAAATATTTGTCAAGTTAAAATCAAATTTTTTAAATTATATTCTACCACCTGACGCACACAAAAGGAGATACCTATCCCGAGCCATAAAGAACCGGGGCGGCCACAGCGGACCGCCCCGGTTCCTGGTTGGCAGGTGCGAAGGTGGGTAAGTTCCAAAGCTACTTCAGCAGAATGAGCTTCTGCACCTGGGTCAGGCCGTCCGAGCTCAGACGGGCGAAGTAGATCCCGCTGGGCAGAGCCGAGGCGTCGAAGGTCACTTCGTGCACACCCGCCTCCCGCCACCCCTCCACCAGCGTAGCCACCTCGCGCCCGGCGGTGTCATAGACCCTGAGCGTTACGTGTCTCGCATCTCGCAGCTCGAATCTCGCAACTGTTACCGGATTAAAGGGATTGGGGGAGACGGATACGGCGTCGGCATCCCCGAGGGACCGGGGTTCCGCGCCGGCCAGTGTGGCTCCTTCCGGGGCGGCCACCGGCAGCGGATAGTGGTAACCCATGTCCACCAGGCCGTAATCCTGCGCGCCATCCGTGCGGGTGGTGCCGGGGATCATGGGCCAGCCGGGAGCGCCGGCGTCCACACAGGGGGACTGCAGCGGCTGCCCCGCGGCGGTCTGCGCCAGGTGATACCCCGCCACGAACTGGGGATCGGCGTCAATGTTCCCTTCCCCGGGATATACGTCGCGGAGGTTGGTGTAGGTAACCACCGGCCAGGGATCGCTGGGATTGTAGTTGATAATCGGCCCGTCGTTGAACTGGATGATGCAATTGGTGACGGTGACGGCGCGGGGTTGAAGCCCCACCACCGTGATCCCGCGGCTGTTACCGGCGAAAGTGTTGTTGGCCACCTCCACCCGGCTGGCAACCAGGCAAATCCCTCCCGAGCAGCCCAACCCGGAAAAAATATTGCTGGTGATCAGGTTGTTGACGATTCGTCCCTGGCTTTGCAGGACGTACAAACCTCCGCCGTACAACAGGTCGCCGGCCAGTTCACGGTTGTGGGTGATGAGATTGTTCTCCGCAATAAAAGAACGACAGCCGGTAATATCCACCACCCCGCCATTGATTAAAAATTCGGTTTCCATGGCATGGTCAAACACGGCATTGCCGGTGAACTGGACTTCGGCGCCTCCGGCGCAATGCACCGCCAATCCCGCGTTGGCGAAATTATGGGCAAACGAGTTGTCCGCAATGACGGCGCGATAGGTCTCGTTTCCGCGAAAATACACGGCCCCGCCGTGCCCAGCCTGGTTGTGCTCCAGGCGGCTGTGCGTGAGGTGCAAATCACTGTCGGCGCAGCGGAGAGCGCCGCCCAGGGTGTGATCGTCGCCCTTTCCATGGAACAGGCGACAGTAGGTCAGCCGGGAGGCTTCTCCGGCGTGGTCGAACCGAATCCCGCCCCAGCCGGCGACGGTGTCCGCGGATGTGAAGGTGACGGAATCCCCGGGGGTGCCGGCGGCCTCCAGCACCGCTCCGCCGCTCACCTCCAGCGTATAGTGCCCTTGAAAGATGACCTGGACGCCCGGGTGGATTTGCAGGGTCTGGCCGGGAGGCACGAAGATGTCACCCTGCACCAGGTAGGGATTGCCCGCCGCTGGCCAGGCGCCGCTGACCGGCCCTGAAGGGATCTCGGTGGCCGACAACAGAAACGGCAGAGAGATGGCCACCAGGCTCGCGAGGGGTTTCGTCATGGCAGTTTCCAGTAAATGAAGGGTGTTTCAGTACAATAGTTGTAATATAGCTTCAACTTTTCGGACAATCAAGAGTATTCTGTGCAAATCCGACCGGTGATTTTATGGCAAGAAAGAGTCGTGGCGCAGATCGAACCGGCCCCCCCCGGATACACTCCAGGACCTGACGCAAACAATTCGGTCATTCGTGGGAAGACTGCATCGTTTGGAATCATGAGCCAATGCATCACCCTGGAGGGGGTGGCTGCCGCCGCTGTGTCAGGACGAATCATCTGAGCGACGGGTCGAATGAGGCTGCCTTCGGGGGAGAATGGGGCTTGGGGAGGGGCGGAGGCCTCTTCTGAGGCAGATGCATCCCCCCTACACCCCACCTCCGCCGGCAGGGACGCCTGTCCCACCGAGACAAACAGGGGCGACCCTAAGGCCGCCCCTGCTGAATGTTTTGTTGTTCGCTGTCTGCTGAGTGCTTACTGCTTTTCTACATCCCCTGTCGAATGGCCATGCCCAGGTAGAAGATGGGCAGGTAGAGCGAGATGATGATGATCAAGACCACCGATCCGATCAGGGCGATCAAGATCGGTTCGATCAACGAGGTCAGCCGGTCCACGGTGGCGTCCAACTGCTTCTCGTAGAAGTCGGCGGCCTTGTGCAGCAGCTTGTCAATTTCGCCGGTTTCTTCGCCGGTCTGGGTCAACTGCACCAGGGTGGGCGGGAATACCTGCACCTTCTTTAAGGCCACGGATATGGCGAAGCCGTCCTTGATCAGCACCTTGGCCTCCCGGATGCCCTTTTCCACCACCTTGTTGCCCACCACCTTCTGCACCTGGGTCATGGAATCCAGCACCGGTACGCCCGATCCGATCAGGATGCCGAAGGTCTTGGCGAACTTGTTCATGGTGGAATTCTTCAGCAGCCCGCCGAACACCGGAAAGTGCAGCTTCAGGTTGTCAATGAACAGCCCGCCGCGTTCGGTCATGGCGCTGAGCCAGATGGAGACCACGATCAGGAAGACGATGCCGGCGGAGATCAGGAAGTTATGGGAGATAAGCTGGGACACCATCACCAGGGTGCGGGTGGCGATAGGCAGCTTGGCGCCGAACTTGGCGTACACATCCTGGAACAGGGGTACGATGAAGACCAGCAGGACGGTGACGATGACGGCCAGGAAGCAGAGGGAGAAGACCGGGTAAGCCATGGCCGAGATGACCTTGCGCCGGGTTTCGGAGATGGCTTCCAGGTAATTGGATAACTGCTCCAGGGTGATATGCAGCGATCCGGACACCTCCCCGGCGCGGACCAGGGCCACGTACAGGTTGGAGAAGACGCCGGGGTGGTTGGCCATGGCGTCGGACAGGGCCAGCCCCTTCTTCAGGTCATTGCCGATCTGCGCCAGCACCTTGCGGAAGCGCTTGTTCTTCTCCTCGCTCATCAGGTTGGTGATGGACTTTTCGATCGTCAGACCGGCGGAGAACATGGTGGCCAACTGCCGTGTGAAGAAGACCAGGATGGTCAGCGGGACGCGAGTACGCAGCTTGAAGAAGAACAGGTTGACCTGTTCGGCCACAGTCAGCCGTTCGGCCTGGAATTCGGACTTCACCTCGCGGATGGAGACGAGGTTGATGCCTTTGCGGCGCAACGACTCCATGGCCGCTTCGAGACTGGCAGCGCGGAGATAGTCTTCCAGCCTCTTTCCCTCGGCGTCCTTGGCGACGTAAGCGTAATTTGGCATGCGGTTCTCCGGACGCTTAGACTTCAGTGACGGTGGAGCGCAGGACTTCCTGGATGGTGGTGATGCCCTGCTGAATCTTCGTGATGCCCGCTTCCCGCAGGGTGATCATCCCCTGCTTCATGGCCAGCTCGCGGATGTCTTCCTGGTTGGCGTTGTTGAACACCAGGCGGCGGATGTTCTGCCGCATCTCCAGCATCTCGAAGATGCCGATCCGGCCGTAGTAGCCGGTATTGCGGCAGTGCACGCATCCCTTGCCCCGGTAGAACTTCATGTTGCGGCCGCGTTCGTTGTCCAGTTCCAGGATTTCCAGCTCATCGCGGGTGGCCTCGTAAGGGGTCTTGCACTTCAGGCAGATGCGGCGCACCAGGCGCTGGGCCATCACCAGGTTCAGGCATGATCCCACCAGGAAGGGGGGCACGCCGATGTCAATCAGACGGGTGATGGTGGAGGGGGCGTCGTTGGCGTGCAGAGTGGTGAAGACCAGGTGGCCGGTGAGCGAGAACTTGACCGCGATGTCGGCGGTCTCAGGGTCGCGGATTTCGCCGATCAGCAGCTTGTCGGGGTCCTGGCGCAAAATGGAGCGCAGGGCCGCGCTGAAGGTCAGGCCGATGCCCGCCTTCACCTGCACCTGGTTGATGCCGTCCAAGTGGTATTCCACCGGGTCTTCCACGGTGGTCAGGTTGTCGGCGGGGTTTTTGATCTCCTTCAGGGAGGCGTAGAGAGTGGTGGACTTGCCCGACCCGGTGGGGCCGGAGATGATCAACATGCCGTAGGGCTGGATGATCCAGCGGCGGAAGATCTTCAGCATGTCCGCTTCGAACCCCAGGGTCTCCAGGGTCATGGCGAAGCCGGTTTTGTCCAGCAGACGCAGCACCACCTTTTCGCCGTTGACCGTGGGCAGGATGCTGACGCGGACGTCCACTTCCTTGCCCGGGGCCTTGATAGTGAAGCGGCCATCCTGGGGCAGGCGCTTTTCGGCGATGTTCAGGCGCGACAGAATCTTCAGGCGGGAGATGAGGCCGGGGTGGGCGGTCTTGGGCGGCGACATGACTTCCTGCAGCACCCCGTCAATGCGGTAGCGGATGGAAACGTGGGTGTCCTGCATCTCCACGTGGATGTCCGTGGCCCGCTCCTTCAAGGCCTCACTCAGCATGACGTTGATGAGTTTGACGATAGGGGCGTCATCAATGGTCATGTCGGCGCGGGACATGTCCACCAGGCCCTCATCCTCGGAATCGGCTTCCGCAAAGAACTGCAGGTCGCCCATCACCTCGGTGACTTCTTCGGTCTTGCGGATGCGCACGTAGAGTTGCTCGATGGCGCCCAGGATGCTGCTGCGGCTGGCGATGGCCACGTCAATGCTGCGCCCGGTCAGTTTCTGCAGGGAATCAATGGCCACGATGTCATCCGGGTCGGCCATGGCCACGTGCAGGGTGGAATCGGTGGCGCTGATGGGGATGACCAGGTGCTGCTTGGCGAAGACTTCCGGTACCAGGCCCACGATCGCCTCGTGGGTCTCCAGCAGGCGATCGGGCAGAACGTAATCCAAACCCATCTGCTGAGCCAGCGCCCATACCACGTCATCCTCCACGGCGAAGCCCATGGAGACCAGGAGCTGCCCCAGCTTCTCTTTCTTGAACCGCTGCTCGTTCAGGCACTTGCGCAACTGCTCCTCGGTGATGCGCCCCTGGTGCAGGAGGATTTCCCCGATTTTACCTTGCGCATTCAGGCTCTTGTCGAACATCATCACGGCAGGCTTTCAGTTACGAGGTGAACGGGTCGTCATAGACTATTCGGATACGTTGCTGATAATCAGGAACACGGTGGCGACCTGGGTCATCACCAGCAGGATGTCCTTGGTGGTGGTCCAGGGGCTGGTTTCCGGCTTTTCCGGGATGAAGATGGTGTCGCCTTCTTCGATGAGGGTCTTGGAAGGCTTCAGCCAGCGGCCGGATACGGCCTTGATGACGCGAGTCCTGCCGCGGTGGGCATTCCAGGAATATCCGCCCGACTTTTCGATGTAGTAGGAAGGCGGTTGACCCGGTTCGTAGTTGAGAATCCCCGGATCGTTCACCTGTCCGCTGACCGTGACGGTACGGGTGGCGAGAGGGACATCTACGATGTCCTGGTCGCGCAGCAGGACGTTTTGGGTGGTATCGCCTTCCTGGTACAGCCGGTGCAGATCCACAGCCACGCGGCCCTTCAGCTCCAGGCTCTTGTTGCGGAAATAGGCGTATTCCAGTTTGCTCATCTGGTTGGCCTGCAACGTCCGCAGGCGCTCGTACTCCGAATCCACCTCATCCTGGCCGAAGCGCCGGGTCACGGTGGCTTCCTTCAGGCTGGCTCGCGGGGTGAACCCTCCGGCCAGGCGGATGACGTCGGCCAGGGGGGTGCCCTGCGGGCTGACCGGATAGAAGCCCGGCTTGGCCACCTCCCCGCGCACTTCCACGTTGTGCCGCAGGTGGTAGTCCGTCTGGGTTCGGATGTACACCCGGTCGTCCGGTTCCAGCGGCATCTGCAGGATTCCGGGGTCGTCCAGGTGGACGTACCGGGTGACGAAGGTGGTGGCGTCGGTAAAGCGGGTGATTTCGACCGAATCCCTCTGCGCCGAGGCAGTCAAGCCTCCGGCCAGAAGCAGGGCGGTTTCCAGGTTATCGCCGGGTAAAAATTCCACCTCTCCCTGGTGGTGGATGGCGCCGTATATTCCCAGTATCCCGGCCCGTGGATCCCGCGCAGGGATCAGGAGAAAGTCGCCGTCCCGCAGGTAGGGATTGCCTTCCGGCCGGCCGGCCCGCAGAAAGAGCAGCAGGTCCACCGGATCGCGGGTGCCGTCCAGGTGGTGCAGTTCGGCCCGCCGGGTGGAATAGCCGGTCGGAGCGGTAAGCTCATCATCCTTCACCTCCCGCTCAAATTCGGCCGGGACTTCGCCCGGAGAGGAATCTTCCCGAACCTGCCGGGAATCATAGAAGCCTCCGGCCAGGGCCAGCAGCGAAACGGCGCGGTCGGTGGCGGTCAGGGTGTACGTGCCGGGCGTCCAGACCATGCCGCCCACGGAAGCCTTGAAGCTGCGCAGCTCAACCAGGTACACGGCGATTTCCCCCGCCTGATAACTGCGGCGGGCGGACTCCAGGATCTCTTCCCGGACTTGGGCGAAGGTGCGTTCCCGCACGTTGAACACGCCAATGGTGGCGATCCGCAGAGTGCCGTCGGCGGTCACCCGGGACAGCAGCTCGCTGTCGAGATCACCCATGATGTGCACGCCCACCAGGTCGCCCGGGCCCATGAGGTAGGTTTGGGGATCAATGCAACCTTCCAACGGTTGCCCCGCTACCGGCAGATGTTCGCGGAGGATCTGCTGCAGGGGGCCTTCCATGGGTTGCTGGCTCTGCTGGGGGGAGGATTGCAGCGGGAAAAATCTGCCCTTCTGCGACTCCTGCGCGAGCGGGGGATCGCCGGCGGGAGCCAGGCAGATCCCCAAATAGAACAGGGTAACCCACCACAGGGACCCTGTTCGGAGGAACTTGCTGGGATGCTTCATTGTCTATCCGAATTTCATACCGGTTGGCTACTTCGGAAACCTGCGGCGGGGCAGCCGGGTTCCTGGGCCGGGATGAAATCCTTGCGGCTTGTTGTGCGCCGCGGGAATTAATTCTCCCCTTCCGCGGTGGGTGCGGCCACGGAAATGTAGCGGTCCTGCGTCTCCTGCAGGATCTTGGGCATTTCGATGCCGGGCTGATCCGGGGCCAGGATTTTGGGCGTGATCTGGATGATCAGGTCGGTCTTTTTGATGTCTTCCGACGTGTGGCGGAAGAGGCTGCCGATCAGGGGGATGTCCCCCAGGAAGGGGAACTTGTGCTGGGTCATCTTGGAATTGACCCCCAGCAACCCGGCGATGATGATGGATTCGCCGTCCTTGACCCGGATGGTGGTGGTGGAAGTCCGCCGCACCACCCAGGGGATGTTCTGCTCCGGGCCGATCAACTGGAAGACAGAGGAGACTTCCGGGGTCACCACGGTGGTGATGTAGCCGTCGGTGTTGACGGTGGGCAGGATGGTCAGCTTGATGCCGACTTCTTCCCGCTGCACCTGGACCTGGCCGCCCAGGCCGCCGGAAGAGAGGACGTAGGGGATCACGTCCACCACTTCCAGGTGCGCTTCCCGGTTGTTCATGGTGGCGATCTTGGAATTGGCCAGCACTTCGGCGCGATTGTTCTTCAGCAGCCAGTCCAGGGTCACCTGGAACACGGTCGGCTGGCGGGCCAGGTACCCGGCGTCAATGAACCCGTCCACGGGGTAGAACCCCAACTGGTCGGGCAGTTCCTTGTAGCGGGTGGCTTCCGGCACGTGGCTGGGGTAGTAGTTGCTGAACTGGTCGGAGCCCATCTCCACGAAGGTGGTGGACAGCTCGGACAACCGGGCCCAGTCAATCCCCAGCTTCTCCTCGTCTTCCACGGCCACTTCGATCAGGCGCGCCTCGAGCATGATTTGCAGGGAGGGGCGATCCACGGCGGCCACCACCTGCTGAATTTCGCTGATCACCTTGGGGCTGGTGATGATCAGGAGTTTGTTGCCGGAGTTGTCCACCTGCACTTCGGCGGTGAAATTCTGCAGCAGGTTGGCCACTTCGGCGGCGGCGGCGTACTGCAGCTCCACCACGTAGGAGGTCAGCCCGGCCTCTTCCTTCAACTTGCTGGCCGGAGCCACCAGGAAGGAGTTCCCCACCACTTCGTAGGATAACCCGGCTGCCCGGACCACCAGGTTCATGGCCTGTTCGATGGGCGTGTTCTTCAGATGCACGGAGACGCGCTCTTCCTTATTCACGCCCGGCCCGGTGACAATGTTGTAACCGCTCTCCTGGGCCAGGATGGCCAGGATGGAGGGCAGGAAAGCGTCTTCGGCATCGATCGTCACCAGTTTCTGCAGATTGGGCGAGGCGACGGCCGTGCCGGTCTTCACCGTGCCCTGGGGGGTCTGCGCGGCCACGGAGAATGCGGTTGCGCAAAGGATAATCAGTGAGATCGCGGTCAAGCGCTGCATGAGATTCTCCTAAGGTTTCTATCCCCCGAATCGAGGGGTGGGAATTCAGAAGACCACAAGGGGGTGTTCGCCCCGGGCGGAATTAGTACTGCGTCATCACGGCCGCGGTATCGGGGGCGGTCACGGTGATGCCTCCATCCCGGCGCCGTTTCTCCAGGTCCTGGGTATCCAGGGCTTTCTCGGTGGCCAGGATCAGCCGCTCACCGCCCCGCACCAGGACCGCCAGCTCCGGCTTGACTTCCGCCAGGCGGTAGCCGTTCAGGGTATCGCCGACGCGCATCACGTAGGACCGGTATTCATATTTGATGATGGCGGCGGGTTGCTCTGAAACCACGGTGCAGGACAGCCGCATCCGGCCCCGCGACTCCAGGGACTCCGTCAACCCCATGTTGTCCAGGAAGCGGCGGGCGTGGATCACGTGCGACAGGTCCAGCGGGTCGCGGGCGACGTCGAACTGGTAATCCAGCCGGCTCTGCAACTCTTTCTCCATCTCTTCGATGGTCTGGCGCAACTGGGGATCTTCCGATCCCAGGGCCTGGCGCTCGATCTCTTCCTGATACTCGCGGACCCGCTTGCCGATGCGGTAGGAGTTGTAGCCTTCGTATCCCGCGATAATGAGCAACAGGATGATCAGGATGCTCCAAAGTAGTCGTTCGCGTTCTCGCATTCCTGCTCCAGGGTTACTGCCGTTTGATCAGCGTCAGCGTGGAAATTTCCATCTCGAAAACGTGATCCGCCGGATCCCGGGTCTCCTTTTCGTATCCGGCGGACTTGCGCAGACCATTGTCCACCAGGAAGGATTCCACGGTGATCAACCGCTCGGACTTCTCCAGCGTAGTGACCAGATTGCCGAACTCCTCGTAGGTGCACTCCACCGACATGGCGTAGGGGGTCTTGATATGGTCCACCTGGGTGCGGCGCTTCTTGGGCTCCAGGGAGATCAGCTTGATTTCCAGGTCCCGCAGCACGGTGGTGACGTAGTTCAGGAAGGGGATGGAGGCGTCTTCGGCCAGGGAGTCCTGGGCTGAGGTGGCCAGGTTGCGCTCGATCAGTTCGGCCACCAGGCGCATCTCCTGAGCCAGGATCTCGGCGGAAATCAGCTTCTCGTTTTCCAGGTGGATTTTGCGGTTCAGCTCGCCGATCTGGTCAGGCAACTTCTGGTAAACCATGTTGTAGTAGTACCAGAACCCTCCGCCGAAGATCAGGGCGATGAGCAGCAGGATCAAATTCTTCTTCATATGCTCCTCAAGGTTCGGGCACGCCCTTGACCGTTGACTGTTTATCCGCGATGGACGATTTTCTACCCTTCTCTGCCGACCGCGAGGCGCGGGCTGCGGCGGCCAGGGAAGGCTTGTCAATAGTGCAGTTGATGGTGATGGAGAGGATCTCCTGGTCTTCCACCCTCACCCGGTGGGATTCGCTGAACAGGATGTTGCTGAACTCGCGGTAGAAGAAAGGAGTGGTCTTCAGCCGGTCCACGAATTCGGACACCTTGTCGAACTCCTTCTCGTCGGCCAGGATCTTGCTGATGGCCTTGATGCGTAGTTGCCGCTGATTGTATTCCAGCAGGGTCAGCACCACGTCTTCGGGCAGGATTTCGCCCATGGCCTTGAGCTTGGGTCCCCACAGGAACCGCTCCTTCTCCATGCGGGCCAGGGTCAGAACGTCGCCCTTGGAGATGTTCTTGCCGGTGCGGGCCAGTTCTTCCAGTCGGCGCTCGATCTCTCCGATGCGTTTCTGCTTCGTCGCGATGACGTCCTTCAGGGCCTGGTGATTGCCGTAAAGGTAGATGGAGAGCACCCCGAAGATGATGACGAAGACGGCAATGACGAGATTCTCCCGCCGCCGCTTCCAGCGCGCTTCCCGCTCGGCGTGCCCTTCGGACTTGTTCAGGTTGATGCTGAAAAGTTTAAGCATGGGATCACTCCGCCCGAAGAGCCAGCCCGATAGCCACGGCTAACTGGGACCCTTCCGATATTTCCTTGCCGCCTGTTTCCATTCCCTTGCAGGGATCGTAGATGTTCACGGGCACGTTGAATTTCTTCTGCAGGAACTCGCCCAGTCCCTTCAGGTGGGCCGACCCGCCAGTCAGGATGAGGTTGTTGAAGTAGCTCTGACCGGTCTCCTTGACATAGTACCGCAGCGAACGGTTGATCTCGTCGCCCAGCCGCTCGAAGGCGTTCTTCTCGGCCAGGGCCAGCCCGCCACTGACGGAGGCGTCGCCGGTGGGGGACAGGTTAGGTTCCAGCCCCTGGGTAAGCTTGATGCGCTCGGCGTCGTCGTAGGAGAGGCCAAAGCGCTTCATCAGATCCTGGGTGAAGGCGTACCCGGCGACGGGGATGTCGCGGGTGAAGAACAGGCTCTTGCGCCCCAGCACCGAGAGATTGGTCTTTTTGCAGCCGATATTCAGAAAGGTGAGAACCCCGTCATCCGGCAGGTCGTTCTGCGAGATGAAGGAGTTGAGCATGGCCAACTGGTCAATGTCCACCAGGCCGGGCTTCAGTTCGATGTCGCGCAGAGTTTCCAGGTGCGTCTGAAAGTACTTCCGGGTGGCGGCCACCAGCAGAACCCGCAGCTTGTCGGATTCGACCGGGTCGTCGCCCAGGATCTGGTAATCCACGATGGTCTCGCTGCCGTCCAGGGGCAGGTGCTTGCGCGCTTCCAGCAGCAGGGAGGAATCCATCTCCTCGTCGGTCATCTGCACCGACTTGATCTCCTTGGCCGCCACGGCCAGCCCGCCGATGGAGGAGGCCAGGTGCTTGACCTTGCGCGGCGGCAGGCCCATCTGCATGAAAGCATTCAGCAGGCGGGGCACGACCACCGACTTCTTGGGCCCTTCCGGATCGAAGCTCTCTCCCTCGCCGTAGATGGGAAACACGAGGTGATGGCGCAGGCGATGGTGCGTTCCCGATTTCTCCAGCACGGCGATCTTGATGCTATGGGAACCGATGTCCAGTCCCACGCGCGGGTGACTTCCGATATTGATCATGATTCCCTACGGGATGGTATGGAAACCGCCGGGGAGGCGTGAAAAACTATCGTCCCACGCCCCGGAGGCCGGTGTAAAGGTCGAAACAAAGGGAGGAATAATGGATGAAATGGGAGCAGCGGGAAATAGAGAATGCCGAAGGCGCCGGAGTCAGCCAGGGAAATACCGCCAGGATCACTCATTCCCCCAACTGACCACTTCGAAGTGCGCCTTCCCCTCCTCGCCTCCCGCCTCGATGAAATAGGGGGGCGCCGTGAAGTTCAGGCGGTAGTCAAACCGGTACTGCTTGCCGTACCCGGTGCCGTTGGAAGCGGTACCGTGGTTGGACCGGTGCACGTATCCGCGGCGGAACTGGGTGACCGCGCCGCGCAACAGAATGCGGCCGCGCTCGTCCGGGTAGGGCCCCGAGTAACCGGTGGAGAATTCCCAGACAAAATTGGGCTGGTCGTTCTGGTCTTCAAAACTGAAACTTTCCCCCAGAGCCACCATGGCCGCGGTGATGATGATGCTGTGCCGGCTCATGTTCGTGGCCGACCCGGCATATTTGCCATTCTCCCGGCCGTTCTTCCAGGTGTTGCCGATGGTGATGTGGCTCTCCGAGACGATGCCCAGAAGATCGGTGGTGGTCAGCGAGTCGAAGTTACCGCTGAGGGTGTCGGCACACCAGTAGCGGATGTCGTCAATCAGGCGGATGCAGTGCCGCCCCAGTTGCTCGTCGCTGGGATCAATGGCCCCGTGGGCACCCACCGAGACGCATCCCTTCACTACTCCGTACAGTTCCAGGTAACCGTTGACGAAGATGGCGCCCCACTGCGGCGGCCCGCTGGTGGCGATGGGCGAAGAGAGGGTGTCGAACGGCTGGCCGGCTTCCCACTTGTACATTTCCCAGCCGGAATTGCCCTTGAAAATCAGCCGGTGCCAGTACTGGTCGTTTTCGCTGTCGAAGAACGTGCCCATGCCCTGGGAGGCGTTGCGGATTTCCGTCGCTTCGGTGGGCAACTCGATTTCCCGGTAATTCAGCAGGGGCGGTCCACCCAGGAACAGGGGATTGCCACCCAAAATGTTAATGTACGGGGCGGTGGTACTGACGGTGCCGTAGAACACCGGCTGCTGCATGGTGGTGATGGTGTCGTTGGAATGTACCCAGCCGTTCAAGGTGTCCTGGCTCCAGAACTTGATGACTTCGCCGAATACTGTGGTCTCATGGTTGGTCAGGTACAGGAAGTTGGCCAGGCTCAGGAGCTTGATGGTCATGACCAGGGTATCCCGCACGGAGGCGGTGCGGCCCTCGGCATCCTTGAAATCCACCCGGCCGACGGCGCCGACCTGGACGAAGTTGAAATCTGATATGGCCCCCATGCCCTGGTTCAGCAGCGCCTGAATCCAGATGTTCTCGGCCACTGCCGCCGTCTGCCCGTTTTGGGTAATGATGGGCATATTGGACATCAGGGGGATGGACGACTGGGTCAGGGTGGACGTATCCAGGCTCAGCAGGTACTGCAGGCCGACGTCCATGATTCCCGCATGGGCCGCATAGTAGGCCTGAAGCTTGTACTTCTCGTACTGGGCTTCGTAGTTTTCGTCCGCACCCCACTTCATGAAGGCCAGGCCGGTAAGCATCAGCATGGTGATCATGATGGCGGCAATCACCAGGGACGTGCCGTCTTCGCGCAACAGATGCTTCCAGGTCTTCACCATCGCCTCCCGGTTCGATCCGGTTTACTGAGAATCGAGGTAGTTTTTCAGAAAGCCTGCCATGCGGTACTGCTTGGTCATCGCGAAGGTCCGGTTGACCAAGCCCCCGTTCACCATCACCTTGCGCGGCCGCTGATAACGGATGCTGAAGCGCACCTGGGCCATGGGTTCCCTGAAATAGCTCTCCCGGTTCAGTTCCGTGTACGGCCCGGGATACGTGAATTCGGTAAAAATGAACTGGTGCCGGTCGTTCAGGTCGGAATATCCTTCGGGGGGGAAGCGGTCATCGAACTTCTGTCCGCCGCCGTTGTTGACGCCGATGTAAATGCCCTGATTGGGGTTGGTGTAATAGACGAAGGAGCTGATGCCCTGAACGGGTTCCTGGAGATTGGTGAAGTTGTAGTTGGCGATCTTCACGCGGAAGGAACCCAGCCCATAGCGGGGGGGCGCCTGTTCGATGGCCAGGGCGCGGCGGAACTGGCTGTCCAGGTGGGACATGAAGTCGTGGGCGTACTGGTCCATGACCCGGATGGCCCAATGGCGGTTCATCCACTCCCGGACCGCCAGCAGGGACACGGTGAAGCCCAGGAACAGGATTGACAGCATCACCATGGAGAGGGTGGCTTCCACGAAGGTGAAGCCTTCGTCCCGGCGCCACTTCCCCGTTCTCCCAAGCCGATTTCTTTTCCCTCGGTTCATGGCTCACCCTACCCTATGTCTGACGTAGGTGGTCAGCGACACATGATTGCCGCGGTTGCGGGTGAAATCCTGGCCGTCCGGTTCGGTCCATTCCGCCCAGACCGTCACGACATAATAGGGGGCGATCTCTTCCTGGGGGTTGATGGTTCCGGCCCGGGTGATGATGGGATCGTAGAACAGCCGCACCTGGATGGGGGATTCCGAGTTGGGATCCAGCATGACCGTGCGGTAGGGAGTACGGGCGGAACCGGCCAGCTCGATGACGTTGGGGTCATCGGGTGTGCCGACATAGATACGGCCGACCCAGTACTCCGTTTCCTGTTGCACAATACGCAGGATTTGCTGTTTGTGCATGTCCACCGTCAGCTCCCGATGGCCGAAGAAGAGCGAGTAGGTGGTAGCGACAATGGCGGCGCTCACCATCATGAAGGTGACGATCACCTCGATGAAGGTGAGTCCATCATCGCGCCGGATCACCCGCCAGGGCAACCCGCCGCTTCGAGGCTGGATTTTCCCTTGTTTCATGGCATCCATGGCCCGGGATGGTTTCAGGCGGCTCTACGGAATTGCGCGCTGTTAGCCCGCCAGGTTGACATCAAACAGCTTGGGATTCTCGGCCACGTGCGCGGCCATCTCCCGGTCAATCTCGCCTTTGTGCAGCAGGCGCATGAGGTCCTGATCGAGGGATTGCATACCGGATTTGCCCCCGGATTGTATTACGGAGGGAATCTGGTAAATTTTGTCTTCGCGGATGAGGTTGCGGATGGCCGTGCTGGCCACCATGACCTCCAGGGCGGCGATGCGGCCGTTGCCGTCCTTTAAAGGCAGCAGCTTCTGGGCCACCACGGCTTCCAGCGATTCCGCCAGCATGGAGCGCACCTGGGTCTTTTGGGAAGACGGGAAGATGTCAATGATGCGGTCAATGGTTTTGGCGGCGCTGGAGGTGTGGAGGGTGGCCAGCACCAGGTGGCCGGTCTCGGCGGCGGTCAAGGCCAGGGCGATGGTTTCCAGGTCGCGCATTTCGCCGACCAGGATCACGTCCGGGTCTTCGCGCAGAGCCGCCCGCAGGGCGTTGGCGAAGGAGTGGGTGTTGGCCCCCAGCTCGCGCTGGTTGATCAGGCAGTTGCGGCTCTCGTGGAAGAACTCCACCGGGTCTTCGATGGTGATGATGTGGAGTTCCTTGTACTCGTTGATGTAGTCCACCATAGTGGCCAGGGTGGTGGACTTGCCGCTGCCGGTGGGGCCGGTGAGCAGGACCAGGCCGCGGTCGCGCAGGGCCAGATCCTTCATGATGGCGGGCAAACCCAACTCTTCGAAGGAGCGGATTTCGGCCGGAATGGTGCGGAACACGGCCGACATGCCCTGAATCTGCTGGAAAACGTTGACGCGGAATCGGGCGATGTTCTCCAGTTTGTGGGAGAAGTCAATTTCCTTGACTTCTTCATAGCGCTCAGTCTGCGGTTCCGTGAGGATGGCGAAAATCAACCGCTCCATGAGCTCCTGCGTCATGAGAGGCAGCGATAATTTTCGCATCCGGCCGTGCACCCGGATCATGGGGATGGAGCCGGTGGACAAGTGCAGATCCGAGGCTCCCTGGTCAACTGCGAAGGCCAGCAGCTGATTGATGTCTCGAATTTCCAATTCAACCGCCCTTAGCTGACTGGTTCGGTGGTTACTCGCTACCCTGGTCGGAAGGCAGACCGTACCCCGAAAACTTGCCGGTGCGCACATCGTACATGACGATCTTGCCCGCGCCGCCCTTCATCTTCTCGGTGGAGGTACTGATAATCTGGTCCAACTGCTGGGGTCCGCCGACGATCTGGAATTCCCACTGTTCGCGGGTGGCGTCGTCAATTTCCAGGTACTCTTCATCTTCCAGAGCCTGCAGATCGGTGGGATACTCACCGTGGTCCTGGCGGTACATCTTGCACTGGTTCCAGATGGAGCCGATGGTGGCCTGTGGGTCGGCCGCCCGGGCGCCTTCGACGTACTGGATGTAGATGGGCACGGAGATGGCGGCCAGAATGGCGACGATCACGACCACGATCAGCACTTCGATCAGGGTGAAGCCTTCGTCCTTGCGGAAGAACTTTTTCAGCATGGTCACTCCCTTAAGCTTTTTTCCGCTTCTATGGATCTTGCGCTACAGCATATATAATATAAGACTTTTTTCGGCGTTTGCAATAGCTGAATCGTATTTTTGTGAAATTTCCAGCGCGCTCCGAGGTTCTGCCATAACTACGGAACAATGGGCAATTTGTATACCAAAAAAGAAACTGCCCGGCAAGCCGGGGAGCCGCCCACCGGGCGCCGCGAAGCCCTCGCGCAAGTCATGGAATTGCAGGCGATTGCTTTCAGCCGGCGTCCTCGGCGAGGGCACGACGGAGGGCTTACGGGACAGGTTTTGGGGGATCCGGAGTCGGGATTTTTGCTGCAAGGGCGTGCAGGGATGCGCAAGCCGTGCACTTACCGGCGCAAGGCCTTGACCATCTGCCACAGGCCCCAGGCCAGCACCACCCCGGCCGCCAGGAAGTTCAGCACGAAAAAGTAGCCACCGGGCAGTTGCGTCAGCCAGTCCCCGCCGGGCAGGACCTGGTTCAGGTCCCGGACCAGGCGTCCCAGATCGGGCAGGAACGCTTCCAGGCTCCGGCTGAACTCCGGCCAGATACTGGCGCCGAACCTCCCCAGGGCCAGCCCGGCCAGGGCCACCACCAGCCCCAGGCCCAGGGCCCACAGCCAGTCGGGCAGGAGGGAGGGCGCGCGGGCGGGGGCTAGGGCGGCGGTCACCCGGTCGTGGAATCCGGGAGGCGCGGCCAGCGGCAGACTCTCGCGCAGGCCGGCGGCCAGCGCCCGCTCGCTTTCCACCAAGGTGCGGCAGGCGGAGCAGACAGCCAGGTGATCTTCGACCTCGCGGCGGTGGGTCTCCACCAGATCACCGTCCAGGTACTCTTCCAAAATGTGCGGTTCCGGGCACTTCATGACGCGGTATTCCGGACTTTTAACAGATGTTCGGCGCCCCGGCGCAATTCCGCCCGGGCGCGATGCAGGTACGCTTTGACCGTCCCCACGGGACGTTCGGTGATCCGGGCGATCTCCTGGCAGTCGAGGCCTTCCAGGTAGAATAGGGTCACCAGGTAGCGGTACAGGGGCGGCAACCGGCGCAGCAGGCGTTCGACCAGGTCGCGGCGCTCCAGGTCGCGTTCGATGCCGCCCTCGGAGGCGGCGTCCTTCAGGCCGTCCCACTGCTCGGGATCCAGGGTTTCGGCCGGCACCCCGCGGCGGCGCAGTTCGCTGTAGCAGCAGTTCAGGGCAATGCGGTACAGCCAGGAGGAAAACTTGCTCTGGCCGTGGAAACCGGGCAGCGCCCTCCAGGCGCGGATGAACGTCTCCTGGGCCACGTCCTGAGCGCGCACGGGATCGCCCAGCGTACGGCTGACAAGGGTATAAATGGGATCCTGGTACCGTTCGACCAGGAGGCCGAACGCCTGGGCATCCCCCTGCCTGCCCCGCTGAACCAGCTCCTCATCCCCGACTATGTTCGCCTCGGTTGCCATCTACTGGTAAGACTCGAGTCGGCGCTGCGAGGTTGCAACCGGCATGGCCGCCCGCGAATGAACCGGCGTAGAACCGCCGGGAGAGACTGGCGCGATGAAAAATACGCCATAATTTTAGGGAGAAGAAAAAAATAACTTGACAATGGGCGGAAATTTGGCTATTTTATTCTATTGCGGCGCCGGCGTCCTCGCGGCCGGCCGGGAGGCGCCGCGCTTACCATATAATCTAATACCGCGTCCCGCGCCGCGCAAGCGGAATCTGCTGATTCCGGCGGCGGGCGAGGCCGCTCCCCCCATCGCGAGTGTGCCAGGCCATCACCATATTACCTGCAATACACTACTGCATCCTTTGATTCCGCCACCCCAGGGTGCGCACGAACCTGGATGGTCCAGCTTACCTGAAGGAGGATACCATGAAAGCGCCATCAGTTGGTTTCGTTCTGGTTTTGCTTGGCATACTTGGATTCATCACCCCCTTGGCTGGCGCGGCCGTCACTTCCGACCAGGCCCTGGCCCTGGTCGAACGGCAACTCCTGCCCCAGGGCCGCGAGGCCGCGATCCTGAAGATCTGGGGTCCGGTGCCGGCCGGCCGCGACGTCCGCGGCCTCCTGGAATACGTCTTCACCACCCCGGCGGAAGGCTACGTCATCTACCTCGATGACGATCCCACCGCCAACCCCTTCCACCCTGTCCGCTATGTCTTCGTGGACGGCGTCCGCGGAACGGTGACCCCGCACCCCGCCCAGAGCCCCCCCGAGAATGAAGGCCAGTACCGCACCGTCGAGACGGCCATCTGGAAGCTGCTGGCGGCGGCGGAAAACCGTTGGCCCGCTCCCCCCGGTCGGAAACCCCACCCCCTGCCCCCCAGCCGCGGCGAGCGCTGGGCGGTGTTGATGAACGGCGGCGCCGGCACCAGCAGCAATTACCCCCGCTATTGGAATGATCTCTCCAACATCTATATGGCCCTGAGCGAAACCTACGGCTGGCCTGACGACCGCATCATCGTGCTCTGCTCGGACGGGACCAACCCCGCCCCCGACCAGTCCAACGGGCAGAACAGCGACCCCGACCTGGACGGCGACGGCGACCCCGACATCATGTACGCCTGCACCCTGGCGGAAGTGGACATGGTGTTCGGCTGGCTGGCCACGCAGCTATCAGCCGACGACAAGTTGTTCATCTTCACCACCGACCACGGCAGCTCCAACGGCGGCTGGAACACCTCCTTCAATCTCTGGGCCGGCCAGATGCTGTCCGACGCCCACTTCGCCCAGTTGCTGGACGCCCTGCCCGACTGCGAGATCATCTGCACCTTCGAGCCGTGCTATTCCGGCGGTTTCCTGGACAACGTGGTGGTGCCGCCGGGGCCGCGGGTGGCTTCTTCGGCCTGCGCCTACAACCAGGTCTCCTATGCGATGCCGCCGGGCTACGTGTACGATACTTATGTGTTCCACTGGACCGCCGCGGTCAAGGGGGAGGACGCCTACGGAGTGGTCGTGGACGCCGACTACAACAACGACGGCCTGGTGGACATGCTGGAAGCCTTCCGCTACGCCGAAGAGCATGACCAGTCGAACGAGGACCCGCAGTACATGGACTACCCGGCGGGCGTGGGCACGGGATTATCGCTGTGGCCCACCGGGCCGGGCCCCTTCCTGGTAGTCTCCGGCACCGCCTATGACGACGTCGGCGGCAACAACAACGGCCAGCCCGATCCCGGGGAAACCGTCACCCTGGAGGTGGAACTGAACAACGTGGGCAACGACACCGCTCGCAACGTCACCGCCACCCTTTATAGTCTGGACCGCTTCGTCACCGTCACCCAGAATTTCGCCTCCTTCCCCGACCTGGGGCATTTCCAGTTGGGGCTGGGAATGCCGCTGTACCAGATGAACCTGGACGCGCAGTGCCCCATCGGGCACGTGGCCACGTGCAGCCTGAGCCTTGCCGCCGACAGCGCCTACTCCACCAGTTCTTACATCAGCTTCATGATCGGCGACCCCATGACCCTGCCGGTGGGGCCGGACGCCCACGGCTACTGCGCCTGGGACACCTTGGACGGCGGGGAATACCTGGTGTACGATTGGCAGGAAATTGCCCCGCAGGCCGGCGGGACGGGCACGGTATTGAACCTGACCTCGAACAACCAGACGGTGGGGATCACCCTGCCCTTCACCTTCCGCTACTACGGGCAGGACTTCTTCCAGGCCTCGGTCAGCACCGACGGCTGGATGGCCCTGGGCTGGCTGACCACCTACGACTACAGCAACAGCGCCATCCCCAATGCCGACGGCCCGCCCAACATGATCGCGGCCTTCTGGGATGACCTGAATCCCACCTATGGAAATACGCAGATCTGCACCCGCTACGATACCACGCAGCAGCGGTTCATCGTAGAGTGGTGCAATATCGCCCACAATGGCGCCTCGGGCACGCGGGAAACCTTCCAGGTCCTGCTCTATAATCCCATCTACTGGCACACGGCCACCGGCGACGGGATGATCCAGGTGCAGTACCACACGGTCGTGAACACGGCTTCGGCCACCTTCGGCATTGAAAACGGCACTGAGACGGTGGGACTGCAGGTGGGATACAACGGCGCCTGGGACGAGCATGCGGTGCCGCTGGGATCCCGCCGCAGCCTGGTCTACACCACCGGATCAGCCGTCACTCCGGCGCCGGTGAACCTGACCCTGACGCCGGTGGGTTCGACCGTCATTCCCGCTCCCGGCGGCTCCTTCACCTTCGACGTGGCCCTGGCCAACGGCGGGACCTCGACGGCCACCTTCAGCGCCTGGATCAATCAGCAGTTGCCTTCGGGCCAGTGGCAGGGGCCGCTGCTGGGGCCCATCTTCCTCTCCCTGCCGGGCGGCGCCTCCCTGACCCGCCAGCGTGTCCAGACCGTGCCGGGTACGGCCCAGCCGGGGGAATACCTCTACTGCGGGTACGCCGGCCTCTACCCTGTGGAACCCTGGGACAGCTCCTTCTTCACCTACACCAAGCTGACCACAGGCGACGGGGATTGGGTGGAGGGCTGGGCCAACTGGGGTGAGAGTTTCGCCCCGTACCTGGCCGGTTCTGAGCCGGCGGCGGCGCTGCCGCTGACCTTCGGCCTGCGGCAGAACCATCCCAACCCCTTCAACCCCTCCACCGCTCTTCGCTATCAGCTTACAGCTTACAGCCACGTCAGTCTGAAAGTCTATGATAGTGCTGGGAGAGTAGTCGCTACGTTGGTGGATGGATGGCGGGAAGCGGGCAGCCACGAGGTCACCTTCGACGGAACGGGTCTGGCCTCGGGACTCTACTTCGCCCGGCTTCAGGCGGGAAGGCACAGTCAGACGGTGAAAATGATGTTGCTCAAATAAACCAACAGACCGATGAGACGCGAGCGCGCATCAGCCCGCATGACTCCAACAGAGGAGAGTACGATGAGATTGACCAGGCACACCGGCTCATGGATCGTCGCGCTGTTCGCCCTCGTGATCCTGATTCCGGCACTGTCGCAGGCCGCCGTTACCCGGGACCAGGCCGTCAGCTTGGTGGAACAGCAGCTTCTACCCCAGGGCAGCGATGACGTGGTCCTGAAAACCTGGGGGCCGGTACCTGCCGGGACGGCGATACATGGCACCAAGGGCCCGGTGTTCACCACCCCGGCGGAAGGCTGGGCCGTTTACCTGGACGAAAATCCCACGGCCAACATGTTCCACCCGGTGCGCTACGCCTTCGTGAACGCCGCCACCGGAGCGGTGCAGGTCTTCGCCGCCGCCAGCCCGCCCGAGAATGAGCCGGAATACCAGCCGGTGTCCACCGCCGTCTGGCGGCAGCTCATGGCCGCGGAAAACCGCGTTGCTCCATCCTTCTCCGGCGTCACCCCTCCCCCGCCCCCCACCACCCGCGGGGAACGCTGGGCGGTGCTGATGAACGGGGGATACAATTCCTCCAATAACCACGTGCGCTACTGGAACGACCTGTCCAACATCTACAAGGCGCTGACGGAGGTCTACCTGTTTCCCGACGACCGCATCATCGTGCTCTGCTCCGACGGGACCAACCCCGCTCCCGACCAGTCCAACGGGCAGAACAGCAATCCCGACCTGGACGGCGACGGCGACCCGGACATCATGTTCTCCTGCATCCTGGTCAACGTGGATGCGGTGTTCGCCCAGTTGGCCACGCAGCTTTCAGCCGATGACAAACTGTTCATCTTCACCACCGACCACGGCGAAACTGCGGGAGGCTGGAACACCAATCAGAACCTGTGGAACCAGCAGGTCCTGACCGACGCCCACTTCGCCCAGTTATTGGACGCCCTGCCCGACTGCGAGATCATCTCCACCCTGGAGCCGTGCTATTCCGGCGGTTTCCTGGACAACATCGTGGTGCCGCCCGGCCCCCGGGTGGCCTCCTCGGCCTGCGCTTACAATCAGCTCTCCTGGGCCATGCCGCCGGGCTACGTGTACGACACCTACGTGTTCCACTGGACCGCCGCGGTCAAGGGCGAGGACGCCTATGGAGTGGCCGTGGACGCCGACTACAACAACGACGGCGTGGTGGACATGCAGGAAGCCTTCCGCTACGCCGAAGAGCACGATACTTCCAATGAAGACCCGCAGTACAACGAATATCCCCAGGGCCTGGGCGCCACCCTGACGCTGTGGCCGTCGGCCGCGCCGCTGGCTCCGGCCGCGCCGACCGGATTCACCCTCACCCACAACAACACTCAGTTAACCGCCTCCCTGAGCTGGACCAACCCCACCCTGACCTTCGGCGGCGATCCCCTGACGGACCTGGACTCCATCTGCGTCAAGCGCAATGGCCAGGTCGTCGCCAGCCTGACGGGTACGCCGGGCCAGGCCATGAGCTACAATGATGACGTGCCCTCGGCGGCGCTCTATTCCTACCAGGTATATGGGGTCAACGACGCCGGCAACGGCGTATCCGCCAATGGCAGCACCTGGATCGGCCTGGATGTGCCCGCTGCCCCCACCGGAGTAACTGCCACCACACCCGCCTGGCTGACAGCCAGTCTCTCATGGGTGGCTCCCACCGCGGGAGCCCATGGCGGTTACTGGCCGGCGGGTAGCTGGGACGGGCAGAAGATTTACCGCAACGCCGCCCTGCTGACGACCCTGAACGGCACCAACACCACTTACACCGATAACCTGACCACTTCCGGCCAGTACACCTACGGCGTGGCCTACTTCAACACCGCCGGCGACGGCCCTACCGTGAACGCTTCCCCGTTGAATGTCCAGGGACCTCCTCAGTGGGCCGCCATTTCCATCCCCTTCTACTGGGTGGAAATCTCCGGCACCGGCACCAACACCGGCATCAATGCCGACGATCAGAACCTGGGGCCCTTCCCCATGGGCGCCGGCTTCCACTGGTGGGATGGCACCACCATCACCCAGATGCGGGTCTGCTCCAACGGCTGGATCTCCCCCACCAGCACCTCCACCGCATACAGCAACGGAGCCATTCCCAGCACCACTGCGCCCAATGACGCGCTGTACATGCTGTGGGACGACCTGAATCCCGGCTTGGCGGCTTCCGGCGATGTGTGGTACCACTACGATGCGGCCAACCAGCGCTGGATTCTGGAGTTCGACAACGTCAGCTCCTACAGCTCACCCAACACGCCACAGAAGTTCGAGGCGATCTTCTACCAGGCGGGCTACATGGACCTGCTGTACCACACCGTTCAGGCTCCCTGTGCCAACAGTAATACTGCAGGCATCGAGAATTCCAGCGGCATGGACGCTCTGCAGTGCGCCTATAACGGCAGCGGCTCCTATGTTCCGGCAAGTAATTACGGCATCCGCATCTCCAGCACTTCGCTGCCGCCGCCCAACGTGGAAGTGACCCTGGCGCCCCTGGGCGCTCCCCTCCAGATCCCGGCGGTGGGCGGGACCTTCAGCTTCGACGCCTCGGTGGCCAACAGCGGGACCAGCACCATCACCTGCAACGCCTGGATCGGGCAGTGGGTGCCG
>QZKQ01000139.1 GCA_003599535.1 Candidatus Zixiibacteriota bacterium
CCGGGAAGCGCGCAGGCAGTAGTCGGCGTCTTCGCTGTAGAGGTAGTAGTCCTCGTCCAGCAACCCCACGGTTTCCAGCGCGTCGCGGCGGATCAACAGGGCGCAGCCGGTCAGAAAGGTGGTCTCGCGGCGCTGGTCGAAGCGGCCGTCGTCGCGCTGCCGCAGGCCCCAGTGGCGCACGTACCCCAGGGTGGGCACCAGTTCTCCGCCGGCAAACCAGATGACTTCGGGGCGGTAGAAGTAGAGGATCTTGGGGGCGGCCAGGGCGGCGCCGGTCTCCTGCGCGGCGGCCACCAGCTTATCCAGGAAGTCGGCGTCCACGGTGGTGTCGTTGTTCAGCAGCAGGGCGTAGTCATCGCCCCGGGCCAGGACTTCGCGAAGGCCCAGGTTATTGCCTCCGGCGAAACGCAGGTTGACCGGAGACTCGATTACCTGCACCCGGGGAAAGCGTTCGCGCACCGCGGCGACCGACCCGTCGGTGGAGCCGTTGTCCACCAGGATGACGCGGAAGTGGGGATAGGTGACCAGCGCCAGCGAGGCCAGGCAGGCCAGGGTGTCGTCCCGCCGGTTCCAGTTGACGACGATGACGGCGAGGGAAGGGGTGGAGGACATAGACGGCATTACACCCGCCCGGGAATGAATTCCTGGGCTATTGGGGTTGGTTCACGGAAGTCTCGCCCGGGAATACATTCCCGGGCTACTTTATACAGGTCAGGCACATACTCCAGAGATCCGGCAATATGGCCTCGCCCGGGAATGAATTCCCGGGCTACATTGTTTCGATCCACTGAAGTGGATGTGTACTACTTTTCGTCTTGTCTCGAAGAGACAAGGCGGTCAGAGAATTGATTGCGGAGCGTAGTGCAACGGGAAATAAATCCTATGATTCAAAACCGTGAACCCGCAGCAGAGCGGCAAATTCTTCAAAGCTGCGTCGCTGATGATGGATAACTTGATCTGCAATATATTGTACAGTTCGCGATCGAAGTGATCGGCTGGTACTAAACGCACCATAGCCTTCCTGCCATGCGAATTCCGCAGCCTCGGGATGCGTCTGGTGAATCCAACGAGTGGAAGAGCCTTTGACGATTTTTAAAGCCTCTGCTATGGACATGGTTGCCGGAAGGCTTAATAACAGATGAAGATGATCTTCGATGCCTCCTGCAGTGACGAGGCGCATGCCGTACTTGTTGGCAATTCCCTGGATATATGGGATCAGCCTGGCGCGTAATTCCGGGACCAGAACAGGAGCCCGATCCTTCGTGGTGAATACACAATGGAAATCGCCGCAGACATAGGTATGTGGCATAACGCACTTCCTTGATCGCGGGCTGGATCTTTACGTCCTTTTGGACCGAAACAGGGTAGCCCGGGAATTCATTCCCGGGCGGGGCTGGCCTGGGCAACTCTTCCCGGGCAGGCCCGCCTTCGTTCAGGCCACGAGAAGGAGCACCCTCATTCTTCCACCGGCCAAAAGGCGTTCTCCAGGTGTTCGACGACTTCCCGGCCCTGGACAATCTTGACCGCGATGACGTCGAAGCGGCTCTGGGTCCAGTCGCCGTCGTGGCCGGCCAGCCAGGCTCGAGCCAGGCGGGTGAGGGTCCGCTGCTTGGGGAAGTCCACCCGCAGCTCGGGGTGGCAGTCGCCCTCGAAGCGGCTGGCCTTGACCTCGCAGAAGACCAGCAGGCCGTCGCGGGCGGCCACCAGGTCCAGTTCGCCCCAGCGTTGGCGCCAGTTGCGATCCAGGATGGTGAATCCCCGGGCCTGGAGGAACTGCGCGGCCAGCTCCTCTCCCCTATTCCCCGCCGCTTTCGTCGAACAGGTCATCGCAGATCTCGCGGATGGTGAAGCTGCGCCGGTGCAGGGCGCAGCGCCCGTACAGGCGGATGGCGTCCACGTGGGCCTTGGTGCAGTAGCCCTTGTTGCGCTCGAAATGGTACTGCGGATAGATCCGGCCGTACTCCTGCATCAGGTGGTCGCGGTGCACCTTGGCGATGATGGAGGCGGCGGCGATGGAGAAGCAGCGCCGGTCCCCCTTGATCAGGGCGGTCTGGGGCATGGTGGTGTCGGGCAGCACCAAGGGGCCGTCCAGCACCAGGTATTCCGGCGCCACCGACAGCCCCGCCAGGGCCCGCCGCATGGCCAGAAAAGTGGCCTGCAGGATGTTCAGCCGGTCAATCTCCTCGACCGAGGCTTCCCCCACCCCGACGCTCAGGGCCAGCGCCCGGATGCGGTCGAACAAGCTTTCGCGCAATTCCGGAGCAAGCAGCTTGGAATCGTTCACTTCGGGCAGGGACACTTCTTCCGGAAAGATGACCGCGGCGGCCACCACCGGCCCCGCCAGAGGCCCCCGGCCGGCCTCGTCCACTCCCGCCACATGGCGGACGCCCCCGGCCCACAGGTAGCGTTCCAGCCAGAACATCGCGCCGCTCCGGTTCGCTTCCGGTCTCATGCCTACCGCCACTCCTCCCGCCACAGAGAATCGCCATCGCTGCACAGCCGGAGGGCGCCGTCGCGGTCGGTGCGGCCCACGCGCGCTCCGACGGCCTCCAGGTCGGCCAGCACCCGGGGATGGGGATGCCCGTAACGGTTGGCCGCGCCGCAACCGATCAGCGCCCACTGCGGGTTGACCGCTTCCAGGAAGGCGCGGGTCGAGGCGTGGCGGCTGCCGTGATGCGCCACCTTCAACGCTTCCGCCTCCAGCCAGCTTCCGGCAGCCAACAGCCGCTCTTCGACCGTCCCGCCAACGTCGCCGGTCAGCAGCAGGTTGGTATTTCCGTAATCCACCTTCAGCACCAGGGATGCATCATTATCGCCGCCGCCCGGGTCCGGCGGCCAGAGAGCCGCCAGGCGCGCGCCGGGGAAACCGGCCAGGGTGTCGCCCAGGTTCAGGACGAGCAGGGGTATGCCGCGCTGCCGGGCCGTCTCCAGGACTGAGCGTCCCAGCGCGTCGTCCGGTTCCCGCGAAGGGACCACCAGGCGATCCACCTGCAGCCGGGCCAGGATCTCCGGCAGCCCGCCGGCGTGGTCGCGGTCGAAATGGCTGACGGCCACGGCGGAAAGCCGGGTCAGGCCCCGCCGACGCAGGGAAGGCACCAACTCGAAGCGGGCGGCCTCGGCGCTGCCGGCGTCCACCAGCAGATTGGCGCCGCCGGGGAAACGCAGCAGAGTAGCGTCCCCCTGCCCCACATCCAGGAATTCCACTTCCAGGCGGCGGGGCGCGTTTTCCAGGGGGAGGAACAGCCAGACGACGGCCAGGCCGCCCACCCAGATGATACGGCGGGAGCGGCGGTCCAGCAGAAACCCGATCAGCGCCGCGGCCAGGGCCAAGGCCATGATGGCACTCCCCGTACCCGCGTCGGCGTTGCCGGGCAGGTCTGCTCCCCAGCGGGCCAGGGTCTCCAGCGCGCGCAGGGACAGTTCCAGGCCGGCCGCCAGGGGCGCCAGCGACAACCCCAGCAGCGCGTGCAGGAGGATCAGCATCCAGGACAGGGTGAAGATGAATCCGGCCAGGGGGATGGCGGGCAGATTGAGCAGTGCGGCGAGAGGAGCGAATCCGCCGAAGTGGGACGTCAGAATCGGGGCGGTAAAGACCACCGCCAGCGATCCGGCAGCGAACGCGTAGATGACTTCCCGGTCCAGAAAGCGGCGCCAGCGGCGGGATACCCGGGGGATGTCCGGCAGGCTCAGGCGGCGGGCCGCGCGCCAGTCACCGGCCAGCAGGACACCGGCCATGGCGGCGAAAGAAAGTTGAAAGCCCGGCTGAAAGAGCTGGCCGGGATCGAACAGCAGGATGACCAGGGCGGCCGCGCCCCACAAATTCCAGGGGCGGGGAACGCGGCGCAGCTCGTAGCCGGCCAGCAGCAGCGAAGCCATCACCGCGGCGCGCACCGTGGGCGGCGCGAAGCCGGTCAGAAATACGTAGCCCCAGATCCCCCCATGCAGCGCCAGCCGCCGCAGGCGCAGGTTATGCGTGAAGGGGCTGACCAGCAGAGTCAGCAGGCCCAGCAGCACGCCGATGTTGGCGCCGCTGACCACCAGCAGGTGATACAGCCCGCTGGCACGGAAGTCATCGGCCAGGTTTTCGGGGAGGAGACCGCGGTCGCCCAGGACCATCCCGACGGCCAGCGAGGCCTCGCGGGGCGGCAGCCCGCCGGCCAGCAGCGCCGCCAGGGACTTCCGGGCGCGCTCGGGCAAACCTGTCGAACCCGGCTGCAGGACCGTCACGCTGTCTGGTTTGACCCACCCGGCGATTCCCCGGCGGGCGAACTCCCGGCGCCAGTCGCGGCCGCCGGGATTGCGCCGGGCGGGATACGGATGGATTTCGCAAGTCAGGGAAACGACCGCGCCGGGCGCCAAGCGGGAGTCGGGATCGGTGATCAACCGCAGATCGGCGGGAAAGGGGAGGCAGGCGCGGCCGCCGGGGGATATCCAGTCGGGGCGCAGACGGCTGACTTGGCGGCCGGGGGCGGGATAATCGGTAGATACGACACGGCCGCGCAGGACGGCGGGACGATCCGCCCAGGCGGCCTCGGGAGGCAGCCCCGGCGGGGAAATGAGCAGCGCCCCCAGGGCCGTCACGGCGAGGCTCAGTGGCAGGGAACTCCAGCTCGACCGGCGGAAGACGGCGGCTACGGTCAGCAAGCCGGCCACGGCGGCCAGAGTCTCCGCGCGGGGTAGTGGTCCCCAGCGGTCGCCGGCCCAGATCCCCAGGGCCAGCAGCAGGGCGATTTTTACGGCGGGGATGGTGCGCACCGACTCGCTCCCCAAACGCGGCGATAAATTATCGCACGTGATGTCACTTCCGGAAAATATATAGCCCCACCGCCCCGCGCATGATGGGGCGGTAAAAGTCGAAGGTGAAACCGGCGGCCTGGTGTTCCGCTGTCATCCCTTCCAGTCCGGGGAAGGAATAGACCGTCTCTTTCAGGTAGCGATAGGCCCAGGGGTGGGCCGAAATCACCGCGCCGACCACGGGCATGATGTTCTTAAAATAGAAGGCGAACAGGGTCGCGAACAGCCGTCCCGTGGGCGCAGACATCTCCAGGAAACCCCAACGGCCGCCGGGCTTCAGCACGCGGTGGATCTCCCGCAGGCCGGCGGCGCGGTCGGCGAAGTTGCGCACTCCGAAGGCGCAGGTGACCCGGTCCACGGAAGCCTCGGGCAGAGGCAGATGTTCAGCCCGGCCCAGAGCCACGGCGGCGCCCGGGGATTTGCGGCGGTACAGCGCCACCATCTTGCTGGCGGGGTCCACTCCCAGCACCCGGGCCTGCGGAGCAGCCTGTTCGACGGCCAGGGCCAGGTCGCCGGTGCCGGTGGATATGTCCAGAACCACCTGCCCGGGGCGGATATCCAGGCGCCGGGCCAGTTCGCGGCGCCAGCGCAGATCCAAACCCATGGCGATGGTGTGATTGATGCGGTCGTACGCCGGGGCGATGCGGTCGAAGAGCGCGACGACTTCGGCGGGTTGGTACTTTTTCATCCGATGAGATATTCCCTTAGAATAGAGTGATTCTCCCCGCCCACACCTGGTAGAAGAAAACGAAGGGAACCGACAGGATCAGGCTGTCGAAGCGGTCCAGGGCGCCGCCGTGTTCCGGCAGGAGAGTGCCGGAATCCTTGACTCCGGCGGAACGCTTGAAATACGATTCAACCAGATCTCCCAATTGCCCGGCGGTGCCCACCACCAGGGCCACGTAGAACAAGTCCCGGGCGCTGGTGTGTTCCGCCAGGAGGGGGATCCACAAGGCGGCCCAGAGCAGGGCGCCGGCCAGACCGAAGAAGGCGCCTTCCCAGGTCTTCCGGGGGCTGACGTAGGGCGCCATCCGGTGGCGGCCCAGGGCACGGCCGCCGGTGTAGGCGGCGGTGTCGCAGATCCAGATGGAAGAGAGAAAGTACAGGGTGTAGAGCCACGCCGGATCACCCGTCTCGAAGACCGCCCCGCGCACGAAGACCAGCATCCCCAGCAACAGGGGGATGTAGCCCCAGCCGAAAATGGTGACCGGCACGTCGCGGAAGGCCTGGCGCTCGCCGAAGCGGATCTCGATGAAGACCAGGATGACGGCCAGGACGAACATCAGCGCCAGCCAGCCGCCGGCGGGCAGGAGGGCCGCGGCGAACACCGCCGGCACGGCCAGCAGCACCGCGGGAGATGACTGCGGCGCCATCCCCCGGGTTTCGGCCATGGCGTAGAATTCAAACAGAGCAATGCCGGCAATCAGGGCCACGAAGCCGGAGAAGGCGATCCCTCCCAGGTAAATCAAGCCGATGATCAGGGGAATGCCCCACAGGGCCACGAGAAGCCGGGAGCGTAGTGGATGTTGGGAAGGCATGGGTCCGACGGTATCCCTGTAACGAGAAAAGGATTGCCAAAATATACGGCAATCCTTCCCCCGGCGCAAGCCGATAAACGAGTTATTGCTTACGTCTCTTCTGCGGATACTTCGGCGAGTTCCTCCTCGTAGAACGTCTCGGTCATCAGGAAGGCGTCGAGGTGGGATTCCTCGCAAAAATCCCGGGTGCGCTGAATGGCCTTCTCCACCGACGGCTCGTTGCGCGCCGCCCGAAGATCTTCATCGCTCTTCCAGGTGGCGAATGAATGGAATTCCCGTGGATTGTCGGTGCTCTGCAGCAGCCTCCCCTGGATGGGAGTGTGGCGAATGTTGGACAGCGCCTGGCCGATATCCTTCCAGGCCCGGCGGAATTCATCTTCCCGCCCCGGCTTCACGCGCCACTGGGCCATGGTGTAATACTTGTGCTCGGGCATAATCATCTCCTTTCAAATATAATACCTGACGCAAGCATTACGTCGTAAACTACGTTCGCCTGCGTCTCGCCCTAAAGTACCTCGGCGGGTTCATCCTCCAGAAATTCTTCGATAACGCGGTAGGTGAAAAGATGGGATTCATCGCACAGATCCCGGACGCTCTGCAACGCCTGCTGGAAGACCGGAACGTTTCGCGCAGTCTGGATGTCCTCCAATCTGTCCCACGCGGCGAAGGAATGGAACTGCTGCGGGTCATCGGTATTCTGCAACAATTTACCCAAATACGGTGCATGAGGGTTGCCGTGCAGAGCCGTTCTGAGGTCCTTCCAGGCTTGGTGGAATTCGTTTTCGCGGCCCAATTTTACGCGCCACGAGGCCATGGTGTAATGTGTATTTTTAGCCATGTTGATCTCGCTCTTATGAATATTTCCTCCCGGTTTCATGCGTCTGAACCGGCAAATTCCGCGGCGGGAATGGTTTCCGTCAGTTCGCCCACCAGGTCGGCCTTGACCTCCCCCCATGGACCCCGGCCGCTCTGTTCCCGGGCGGCGCTGCGGATGCCCGCCACGTCCAGGCCCGCGTCCCACAGGCCCGGCAACTGTTCCCGGGTGATCCCCCCCGATACCCACAACGCCCTGTCGGCGGCGTGAAAGGTTTCGGCCAGCCGGGCCAACTCCTCCAGTTTGTAGTAATCCAGCAGCCCCTTCCCCAGGGTCTTGACGTGGGTGTCAAGTTGCAGGCCATCCGCATTGATCTGCGTGGCCAGCTCGACCCCCTCTTCCAGGGGATCGAAGAAGCGCCGCATGTCGGGCTCCACGTAGACCACGGGAATGACCCGCTTCTCGGGGTAAAACCGCTTGACCGTGCGCACCAGGGAATCCCCCAGGTACACGGCAGCCTTGAAGGGGAGTTCGGCCAGGCCGCACTTGACCACGTCGGCGCCGGCGGCGGCCACCCCCAGGGCCGCCTGGCAGGCCAGGGCGCGGTCGTAAGGCTTGGATCCGATGTTGGTCGAAACCAGGACTTTTTCAAATCCCATCTTGTAGAGCCGGTTGCGGACGGCCAGGATGTTCAGGGGGTACTGCGTCCCCAGAACCGAGATGGGATTCTCCACATCCACCAGGTGAGCGCCGCCGGAGGCGGCTTCCAGCGCCTCCCGCGAACCCCGCACGCTGATCATCAATCTGGGCATGAGCGGATCAATAGATATAATGTTATTCTAATGAAGGTATAAGCGTTCGCCTGGATAATGTCGCCGCTTCGGAGGGCGAAACGTGTAAGTCTTTTCTAATATGTACGAGTTAACCCGGCGGAATGCAGGATGCCGCTTCAGGCCGGACCCAGGAGGTACTCCATCCACCAATAGTATTGCCCCATGTGCACCTCAAGGTCTATGGCGGAGGGGCCGGGCAGTTCCCGGAGCTCTTCCGCGGTGAAGTAGTTCTTCAGTACCTCCATGGTGGCGCCGTCGGCCAGGCGGCGGCGCTTGTAGGTGTCGCGCTCATCCGGCCGGCAGATCAACTCGCCGCCGCTGCCGGGGCGGAAGACGTTGTCGGCCAGGAACACCCGGGCGCCCGGTTCCAGCGCCCCGTGCAGTTCCATGAAGAACCCCTGCCGCCAATCCCGCGGAACGTGGGACAACCAGAAGATGCCCACCGCGCCGTCGAATGGGCCCTCCAGGCCGCGCAGGTCATAGGCATCCCCCCGCACGAACGTCACCCGGTCCGGGGGCAGATCCCGGGCCCGGGCCAGCTCCAGCATCCGGGGGGAGGCATCCAGGGCAGTGACGCGCCGGGCGCAGCGGGCCAGGATCTGCGTCCACCACCCCGTCCCGCAGGCGATTTCCAGGACGCGGCGGTCCCGGAAGGCTTCCGCGAGGCGCTGCTCCATCCGGGCCAGCTCCTCGCGGCGGCCGGGATCATCGCGGTGGTAGATCTCTTCGTAATCGTCGGCGTGCAGGTCGTAGTAGCGCCGCAGGTCGGCGTCATCTTTCCGCATGGCTCGTCCCGGTGACTGGAGAGGGCCTGAACAGCCCGGCGGCGGCGGCCAGATCTTCCGGCCGCCCCAGGACGTACAGGAGATCGTGGTCTTCCAGTTGTGTCCCGCCGTGCGGGATGGTCAGCGCATTGGATCCACGCTGAATGACCAGCACGGTCAAGCCGAAGCGGCGGTTCAGTTCCAGGTCCGCCAGCGACTTGCCCGCCAGGTCCGACTGTTCCGTCACCCGCAGGGTTCCGACTTCCAGTTCGGGCAAGTCCAGGTTCAGGGGGGCGGCGGCTTCCGGGTCGAGGCCGCGGAACATTTCGTAACGGTCGGCGCGCACCTGAGCGATTAACCGATCAATCTCGTCCCGCGGCACCTGGTACTGGGCCAGCACCCGGGCGAAGATCTCCACCGAGGTCTCGAACTCCTCCGGGATGACCTCGTCGGCGCCCAACTGGTGCAGGGGTTGCATTTCTTGCAGGTACCGGGTGCGGATAATGATGTAGGCCTCGGGATTCATCCTCCGGGCCAATTCGGTGATGCGCTCGGTGGCCACAGGGTCGGGGATCGCCGCAACCACCACTAGGGCGTTACGCAGATCCACCAGATCGAGGACGGCTTCCTGGGTGGCGTCTCCGTAGTAGATGGGTTCCCCCCGGGCGCGTTCTGCACGCACCGTTACCGGGTTCAATTCTACAATAGCATAGGAGATGCCGGCGGCCCGGGCAGCCCGGGCGACATTGCGGCCGACCAACCCGAAGCCGACGATCACCAGATGGTTGCGAAGATCCTGATGCTCATCCGGCGGTAATGCGCGGATTCCGGTCTTGATTCGTTGCGGCAAAGGCCAGAGTGCCATCCGGTCAGCCAGACGGGGAGCCGTGTTAATCAAGAAGGGGGTCATGGCCATGGTCACGACCGTGACGGACAGAAATACCTGGTTTGCTGCCTCGTCCAGCAGGTTGTACTGCAGGCCGAAATTGGAGAGGATGAAGGCGAATTCGCCGATCTGCGACAACGCCAGACCAACCATCACCACTGTGCGAAGAGGATATCCGAGCACCAGGGCAGCCAGACCGGCGATGGAAGACTTGATCAGCAAGACTGCCAAGGCCAGGATGATGATCAGCCCCGGATGCTGGAGCATGAAGCGGACATCCATTAACATGCCGATCGAGACGAAAAAGAAGCTGGTGAAAACGTCCCGGAAGGGGAGGATATTGCCGAACGCATTGTGGCTGTATTCGGACTCGGAGACGATCAATCCGGCCAGGAAAGCTCCCAAAGCCAGCGACAAACCCATGCTGGAGGTCAGCCAGGCCACGCCTCCGCAGATGACCAGCACCGAAAGGATGAACAGCTCGCGGCTGCGGGTTCTTGCCACCTGGTGCATTATGAAGGGAACGACCCAGCGGGCGGCGATGACCATGAACAGGATCAGTGCGATGCCCATCCCCAACAGCGACAGCAGGGAAGCGATCATGTTTCCCGCCATTCCGGCCAGGAGCGGCACGACCAGGATCTGCGGTACGCTGATCAAATCCTGAAACACAGAGACGGCCACGGTAATCCCTCCGTGAGGGCTGACCACTTCACCCCGGGATTGGAATACCCGCATGGTAATCGTGGTGCTACTGTGCACCGCCAAAAAGCCAATGAACAGGGCTTCGCCAATCGGCCGCTGGAAGGTCCGGGCGATGGCATATCCCGCCAAAAGCGTCAGGAAAACCTGGGTCGCGCCTCCCAGAAGCGCGGCTCTCCGGAAGGTCAGAAAGTTCTGCAGCGAAAATTCGATGCCGATGGTAAAGAGCAGCAGAACGATGCCGATTTGCGCCAGCACCTCCACCTCTCCGACATCCTGGATTAGGCCCAATCCGTGCGGTCCGGCTATCACGCCGGTGAGGAGGAATCCCACCAGTTCGGGCATACGCAGCCGGTGAAAAACGTAAATCACCAGGATTGAGAGGGCGAAGATGACGACGATTTCTTGAAGGAATTGGATTTCCATAACAATGGAGAACAGGAGAGGTTACGTTTAATCCGCGCGGCAGAAACCGGAAACCACAGCCTATCTTTCAGGCGCGGACCCAGATTTTCACGTCGGTGGAGGGAGCGGCAGGTTGAGGGATCCAATGGGGCAAGGTCGCGGCCGGGACGAACCCCGCTGCCTGGAGAGCGGCATCCTTGTCCGGACTGTCGGAATAGGTCACCCGGCGCGGCCCGTCCGAAAGGGCAAGCCGGCTTAGCAGCTCGCCGGCCCGGGACCAGAAGCGGGGGTGACAATACAGGTCCACCAGGAGGGTATCCGGCCATAAGGGGTGCTCGGTCCAGCCGGCCACCCCGACCACGGCTCCGCCATCGCGCCGGACCAGAACCCGGACACGGCGAGGCAGGGCCTCGTCGCGGCGCAATTCGACGCGCAGCAGGTTCAGCAACGGCCCTTCCGGTGATATCCGGCCCACCAGCCCCACAGCTGCCAGGCGCACCCGCCCTGGGAAGTCCCCCAGGAACAGGGGGGGCGACAGGGGCCAATGCCTCCAGGCCAGGTCCTCGATTTCGACCTCCCCGGGGGCGAAGTACGTATCCTGGAAAGTATCGCGGGAGGCGGGATGGTATTCCATGTACCGGCTTCCCGGCTCGACGCCGCGGAAGCCGAAGCCGCCATAAATATGGTACGGCGGCTGATCGTAATCAGTGCCCAGATAGAGCGCCCGGCCGCCCCGTTGCCGGAAATCCTCCATCTGGATCTGCAGGATGACGGAGGCGGCGCCCCGGCGGCGGTCATCCGGATCCGTCCAGACGTGCCCCAGAATGCCGACGCCGTCCCGTTCCACCGTCATGACGTTGGCGAAGGGCCGGCCGTCCCGGTGGAGCACGTAATAGCGCGCTTCCATCCCCAGGTCCGCCGTCAGGGTCTCGTGGTTCTGCCACTTCCACAGCTCGCCCTTGTGGCCCAGCATCCGTTCCAGCCGGGGAGCCCATTCCGGGTCCGGCCCCTGGATCAGGCACAGATCCACGATTTCGCCGGTCTTCAGGGTGACGGTGGACAGGTGCCGGTACATGGGATCGCTTTCCGCAGGGTTCAGGGAGGCGCGGCGGGCCGCGGAACTCCGGGGCGCTCGTCCGGCCGCGCGGTCAGACGCAAGGCCAGGCCGGCGAAGAGGAATACCAGGGCCGCGTTTAATTCCAGCAGCTCTTCGAGGAAGTAAACCGCCTGCTTATGCCACACCTCGACGTCGGAAATCTGGCCAAGGGCAATCAGCGCCAGGCTGGCGAAGAAGAAACCGAGCGCCGGGCGCCGGCGCAGACCTTCCCGCAGGGAGGCGCGGCGCTTCCACAGCGGAACCATCGCCGCCGCGCCGAGAGCGAACGTCGCGGCCAGGAGGCCGTTCAGCAGCAGGGGACTGCGGTCGCGCAGGGCCCAGAGGGTATAGGGGACGAGATCGTGCACCGAGTGCAGCTTGCGGCCGAAGACGACCGGCAGCGGGTAGCGCAGGAATTCTTCGCCCCAACTGATTTCTTCCAGGAAGAAGAGCAGGACGGTCACAGGGATCAGGAGCAGGATCCGGGGACGGCCGGGCAGGGCCAGCCAGGCCCGGAATCCCACGATGGCGGCGGCCAGGGCCAGGATCGCGGACAGCATTTCCAGGCTGTGGTTCTCCGTAACCAGGGACTTGCGCCATCCCGGCGCCAGGGCGTACAGCGCCAGGAAAATAACCGTGAGCACGGCGGCAAGGGCAAGGCAGATCCACCACAGGCGGCGTACGCGGGCATTCATGATTTACTCCGGGAGCGGGGCTGGGATGACATTACATGCCGTTGTACGCGTGCAGCAGTCCGGTGTTGGCCGGCGCTGTCAGACGTCAGGACGCTCCACTGGCGCCGCCTCCCGCCGCGCCGCTCCCGCCTCCCCCATGTCCCCCGCCGGTAGCGGCAAACGCTCCGGCCATGACCACGAACTCGGCTCCGCCACCATCGGCGAAGGCGGCCCGGAACCAGGCCGGCGCTTCCCCCGGTCCACGGCGCTTCAAGTACTGCGCCCAGGGACGGGCCAGGCCCAGCGCCGCCGCATGGGTGAACCAGTCCACCGCCCGGTCATCTGGAGGCGGGGTTTCCCGGCCGCGCATTACCTGCTTCAGGTATCCGCGGAAAGCGGCCCACCGCCGGGAAGATTCCCAGCCGCACAGCGTCAAGGGCGAGAGAGAATCCCCGACGATCAAAGCCCCCACTCCCGCGGCCACCAATCCGAAGGGCAGAAAGATCACGGGCCAAAGCTCGTCGAATACGCCCCAAATACCCATCATGAACAGGGCGATGACTCCGGCGGCCAGCGCGATAAATCCCGCAGTCATCAGGCCAAGGCGCGCCCGCAGGCGGTCGGGATCATACAGGCCGGCCTGGACCAGCTCGCGGCGGAAGGGCGCGGTGAAGCGCTTGCTGTCCATGGTGTAGCGAGTGTCCAGATCCGACAGCGCCACCCGGTCCACCGGCCCCTTGCGGCGGTGGAACAGCAGCGCCAGGAGACCCTCGTCACAGGCGCTCAGGGCGGCGTCCGGCGCTCCCCGTTCAATGAGAAAGTCGCCCTGCCGGCGCGGCCGCACCTTGCCCGGCTGGGGAACGATGCGGATGACTCCGCGTTCGGCCAGCGACAGCAGGCCGGCCTGAAAGGCGCGGCGGGAAACATCCGACCGGGAAGGGAGCAACCCTGCTGCCAGGGTGGGAGGCAGATCCGCCGGCGGCGCGGTGACGCTCTCGGGGGGCAGGTCGGAAGGCGTCTCCAGTTGGTGGCGGCGCCGGTATCCCAGGGCGGCCAGAATCCCGGCGGCGGCCAGGGCGGCGCCACCGGCCAGCCACAGGGGAAACACCCGGGCGGCGAGTTCCCGGCGCTGCTGCCAGTTCGGCGGCTGCGGCGCCACGGTTCCGGAGGGAAACTCCGCCTGGATCTCCAGAGCGTGGTTTTTGCTCCGCCGCTCGAAGGTGACGACGGCCCGGCCCGGTTCCGTGCGTACCTGGACGTCGGCCCCGGTCACGGTGACGCCGCCCCGCAACTCCGTCCCTTCCGGCCAGGCCAGCGTCACGGTGCCTTCGGCGATCCGGTAATCCCGGTCGGTGGGCAGGGCCTGCCAGGCGAAGCGGTCGGCGCCGGCCGCCCGCTCTGCGACTCCGCGGGCCCGGTATTCCAGGGTAAAGGTGTGGGTCTCACCCTCTGTGGGCAGCAGGTGCCAGACCACCTCCACGGTGCGGCCGTAATCCACCTGGGCCTGCCCGGGCTCCTGACCCGGCGGCAGCGCCCGGCCGTCCAGGGTTACGGATAGGATTTCCAGACCGTCGGTGCGCCGGGTGGGCAGTTCGCGGAACACCCGGGTGAAGGAGCCGTCGGTGAAGTTGAAGACCACGGTCTCGGTGACGGTCAGCGATCCGTCCGCCTGCAGGTCCAGGGCGACGTCGTAGCGTTCGGCATGATAGGATTTGGCGCTCGCTACCACCGGCAGCAGGAGAGCCGCGAGGAGAATGGTGGCAAGGCGTAGGTTCATGGGGCGAATTTTCCTAATCCGGGATGGCGCGTGATCTGGAGCGGGCCAGGGCGAGGGCGGCAAAGAGCAGCGCGAGAGCCCCGTTCATTTCCAGGGAGGCCTCCACGAAGCGAATGGCCTGCCGGCGAAACAGGTCCAGGTCGAATACCTGGGCGGACACGATCAACCCCAGCGCCACGGTAAAGTAATAGCAGCAGGGATTTTCCCGGTACCAGGCCGCGAAGCACTTTCCGTACCGGCGCCGCAACAGGATGACGCCGGGAAGCGCCGCCAACATCAATCCGAGCAGCAGGCCGTAACCCAGCACAGCATCCTGATGCACCAGGGCCCGGTAACAGGCCGGCCAGAGATCGTGAACGGATTGCAGCTCATACCCCAGGAATCGGGGATATTTGATGTGAAAATAAATTCCGCCGTAGCTGATCTCCTCCAGGAAGAAGAACAGCGAGAACAGGGGAAGGAGGTAAAGGACCTTCGCATATGCGCGGCCGCGCCGGGAGAGTAACGTCCGGAAACCGATGACCGCCGCGCTCAAGGCCAAAACCGAAGTGATGATTTCGGAGGGGGAATTTTCGCCCACCATGAGCTTGCGCCCGGCCTGTGGCAGGATAAGGTATGCACCGGCCAAAATTCCGGAGACTGAAGCGATGAGGAGAAAGAAGACCCGTCGCAGCCGGGTGTGTTCTGCCACTGTACCCTCCACGTGGTGACCCAGCGCGATGCCTAACTCCTCAGGCGATAGATGGTCTCGAAGGAGCCGAAAAGATCGAGGTAGTTTTCCAGGTAGCGCGACATCAGGAATTTTTCCCGTACCGTTTCCCGGCCCGCCCGGCCCAGCTTCCGCGCGAGCTCCGGGTCCTTCAGTAACTGCACGATCCGTTCGGCGGCCTCTTCCACCGACGACACCAGGAATCCGTTTTCCCCGTTCTCGATCTGCAGCCGGATGCCGCCCACGTCCCCGCCGATCACCGGGGTACCCTTCCACAGGGCCTCGGTGACGGTCAGCCCGAACCCTTCGCGGATGGACTTCTGCAGCACCACGGCCGCCTTGCGCTGCAGGGCATTGACCAGGGCAGTGTCCTGCTTGCTCAGGATGATGATGCGTTCGTCGCGCTGGTGCACCAGGGCATCGTACACCTCTTCTCCTTCGGGATCGTCGGTGGCCACGTTGCCCAGCAGCACCAGGGTGGCGTCCACCTGCTTGCGGGCCAGCTTGAACGCCTGGATGACGCCTTCAGGATCCTTCCACTTGTCAAAGCGGGAAATCTGCACTACCAGGGGCAGATCGGTGGGGATGTTGTAATACTGCAGCCGCTTCTCGACTTCCGCTTCGCTGAATTCGCGATTCTTGATGGAGAAGGGGTCAATGGCGGGCATGAAGTAGAGCTGCGGAGTGTGCAGGTCGCGGCGGTACTCTTCGCGAGTCAGAATGACGGCGTCGTAGAGTTCCACGAAGGAGGAGAGGTATTCCCACAGCCCCGCATGGGGCTGGGACAGATCCACGTGGCAGCGCCAGATCCAGGGGCCGTGCTTGGTGTAGTGCCGGATCAGCGGCAGCGGCTGGGGATCGTGGACGATGACCATGTCGTGATCCAGGTGGTTGCGCACCGAGTTCTCGAAAACCGTGCTCTCGTAAATCTCCTTCTTCTGGGTCGTCAGGTGGATGTCGCCGCCCTGCAGGGCGTTGTGCATCTTCTTGGTGACACTGAAGAAGTCCGGCGATCCCTGGATGATGCGCCAGCCGGTTCGGATGCCCAGGCCATTCATCAGCAGGGTCAGCGAAGAGAGCAGCTCGGCCACGCCTCCGCCGTAATAGGTGGAATTGATATTGGTGACGTGCAGATCCTGCAGCGGCCGCGCCTTTTGGCGGATGCGCTTGATGCCTTCGCGGCCAATGTACGGTTCGTAATCATCAATAGTAATTAATCGGCGTTCGTGGTGCATGGATGCCTCCCGGTTGGCATGGAACAGGCGGGTATAAATGTATTACGCGGGCCCTCCGGTTTTGTCGGGCTGAGGCGGCTCAATTCTGGACAATAGCAGCAGGATTCCCGCCGCCAGTGGGGGCAGGGCCAGCATCAGGTCGGTGGTGACGATGACCCAGGGCAGCAGGTTGTGGAACATGAAGGGGTAGCCCACCGCGATGACCAGGCCCAGCGCCGTCAGCAGGAGGGCGCCGGCGAACTCCCATTTCCAGACGACGGCCACCGGAAGGGCGAAAACCAGCACGGGGAAGATGAGATGAAATATCAGGTTGGATCCGCCTTCACCAATGCCGGAGGCGATGCCGAACCAGGCCCAGAAGCCGAACCACACGGCCACGATAATCCGGGCGGTGAGGCGTTTCCAGCCGAGCTTCCGTCCAGTCCTGCCTTTCATGGTCGCTCCCTTAGGTTAAGTGTAAGGGGCGAACCGTCGTCCGCCCCTTTCTCAATTTCGTTTATCCCAGGCTGCCGACCGTCTCTTCGACCGCCTGCAGGATTTCGCCGGACTGGACCAGCTCCTTCATGCGGTTGTGATCCACATGCAGGGGGCGGTCCACGTCCAGGTGCGCGACGTGCTTGCGCACCACCCCATGAGCGGCGGTCACGCCCCGGCCGTGCTGGAATTCGCGGAAGTCCAGCGCCTGGGCCGCGGCCATGAATTCGATCCCCAGGATGCCATAGGCGTTGTCCAGGATCTGCCCGTTCTTCAGGGCGGTGTTCATGCCCATGGAGACGAAGTCCTCCTGGTCGGCGGCAGCGGGGATGGACTGGATCGAGGCCGGGGCGGAGAGAATGCGATTTTCCACGATCATCATGTCGGCGGTGTACTGCGACAGCATCATGCCGGAAAACATCCCCGCGCCCTTGGTCAGGAAGGCGGGCAGCCCCACCGACAGGGCCGGATTGGTCAAGCGGTTCAGGCGGCGTTCGGACAGCACGCAGACCATGGTCACGGCCGCGCCCACCATATCCATGGGCAGTGACACCGGTGAACCCTGGAAATTGGCCCCGGTCAGGGTCAGCTTGAATTCCGGCAGGAAGATGGGGTTGTCGCCCACGCCGTTCAGTTCGGTTTCCACCTGCTTGGCAGCCCAGGCCACGGCGTCATGGGCTGTACCGATCACTTGCGGCGTGGAACGCATGGAATAGGCGTCCTGCACCTTGGTCTTCAGCTTGCCGGTTTGCAGATCGCTGCCGGTGACGCACTTCCTAATGGCCTGGGCGCTGCGCACGGCTCCGGCGAAACCGCGGAGCTGGTGCAGGCGCTCATCGTAGGGTTTCAGGTTGGCCAGCAGCGCTTCCAGGGTCATGGAACAGGCGATCTCGGCCTGCTTCAGCCAGCGGCCGATGTCGTATAGGTGCAGCGCGGACATGGCGGTCAGCACGTTGGACCCGTTGATGGCGGCCAGGCCGTCTCTCGCCTGCAGGCCGGGGATGGGGATGCCGGCGCGGTCCAGGGCGGTCTTGCCGGGCAGGCGCTCCCCCTGGTAGAAGGCTTCGCCTTCGCCCATCAGCAGCAGGGCGATCTGGGACATGGGCGCCAGGTCCCCGCAGGCCCCCACCGATCCCTTGGTGCAGACGACGGGAGTGACGCCTTTATTCAGCATCTCCACGTAGGTCTGGGTGATTTCCGGGCGGCAGCCGGAATGGCCGTGAGCGTGCACGTTGATGCGTCCCGCCATGGCGGCGCGCACCACTTCCAGGGGCAGCGGGTCGCCGATGCCGGCGGCGTGGTTGTAGATCAGGTAGCGCTGGAACTGCTGCACCTGCTCGTCACTCAGCACCACTTCGGAAAATTCCCCGATGCCGGTGTTGACGCCGTACATGATTTCGCGCGCCTGGATTTTCTCTTCCAGCATGGCGCGGCAGACTTTGATGCGTTCCACGGCGGCGGGGGCAAGCTCCACTTTCTCCCCCTGCCGGGCGATGGCCGTCAGTGTATCAATGGTCAGCGAATGACCGTCCAATGTGATGGGCATGGGATGATTCCTCTTGGGGTCAATCCAGGGTAGAACATGGGATGGTAAACTTCACAATTTACGCAAATTTTCGGCGAAATGCACGAAAAATCGTAAAAAAAGCTCCTCAGATGAGGAGCGAGGGAAAGGGGGAGGAAGTTCCGGGGGGGGAAATCATTCGAGGTTCTTCTGGGCGAGTGCTATCGCTTCATTGTACCCGTTTACTGTTAACTTGTAATTAGTCTTATCACGATCGATTTTCTTCTGTTTCCAAAGCATCCCAAGAGAATTGGTAATGGTACGTTTTTGTCGTCTTTCCATGGATCGTTGCAATTCATCAAGTGAAACGTACTCTGGATAATGCATATAGAGCAGCAATAAAATTTCTTCTGTTGATCGTACATTCTTCAAAACTAAATGCTTATTGCCGAAATCTTCAACGATTCCACCAATAGGCGCTTGAATCATAGCGATCAGATTACCTGCATTTTCCATTGTAGTGGTACTCAAGTTTCGAATTATCTCTGCAAAAATCCATTGCGCCGAAGCAAGTAAAAATTTTAAATCGTACTGATTAACATCAACCGCATTTTTATGTGCTATACTCCTTTTACTTCTTAGTGAATAGGCTGCACGTGCAATACGTGCAGCACAAACTCTTAATCCATCGTCTAAGGTTGACGACCTTGACTCCAAAGACTTTAAACATTCATCAACATTTGGCTTTGGGTCATATTTGCCGTTTTCCATAAACTGGAGTACTTGCACCACAGTTTCCACGAATTTTCCGGGTGCAGATCGTCCAAGAGTAGCTGTTAATACATCTTGCCGCATTGTAATGAAAGAGTCAGTCAGATCTTCAGCAAGAGATTGTGGAATGATTTTACTAAGGTTTGCGATAACTTCGTTACGATCCATCCACACCTCCATCTTCGCGCTGACCATTCAACATACTTTTTACTCTTTTTATACCTTCAGTAGTAATTTTATATTTCTTACGAGCTTGTTGTGAACTGCCAGTTTTTCTCACCTGCATCGCGAGTGCGGGTTTCATTTTTATCAAGCTTTGATATGCCCTTGTGATGTTCGGTATTCCATGCCCGAGATGCTTTAATTCCGTATTCACCACTGCTGCGTCAATACCACTTATTCCTTTTAATTCCTGAAACCAGTAACTGACGATTAGTACTTTTTCACCCTGCGTAGTAGGGTTTGCTTGATCAAATAGTGTAGCAAGATCAATGGCTTGTTCTCCGTTTCCTGCGTCGCTTGGTAGATTTGTTGCATTTGAGCGTGGAATTACTTGTCCAGCACTGAATTTTGCAGCTACCCAATGTATTACTCTTTTTGCAGCATCAGGATCGAGCTTTGATATTAAAGCATTTACCTGAGCCATCGTTTGGATCTCAAGGTCCTGATCCATCATTACCTCCCTTTAATTTGCCATTGCTAATAGAGGAATCTTTGAGTATTATTTTAATCTCTTTGACGCTTTTCGTCGTAAAACGCGATGCCCGTGGAATTAAACGTATCTCTTGAAGTTGAAAATATTCAAAGAGGCTGATCAGTTTATTTATTTCATGGTTATTCAAATTTTTCAGCATATCGTCTTTGTGCATATCATGCTTCATCCGTTTCCGTCGAAAACGAGTTAATCGCGCCTCTTCATATGTTTTGTAAGCATTTGCAAGAGATAGGGGATGAAGATATTTTAAAAATAAATAAACAATCACGATATTCCCGACATCGCTCTTGTCTGGTAAGCAGGAAAGAATGAACTCAAGGCATTTATGGCGTACCTCTAGTACTTTAAAGTGCGATTCCGTTGAATGTGAATATTCGGTAAATCCAGGAGGACTCATCCGCCCGTAGATATGGTCAATTAGGGATAAATACGCTGATAAATCGCGGAGGGATAAATCAGAATCAGCCATAATAATAACCAAATTAAGTGTTTTATCACTATCGAAGGACTCAGGGAAGGTACTTTGGGCAAACTTCTGGGGATATTTTTTTAGGATAGGGAGACGGTCTTCATCCATTATTTTACCTTCTTCGTTGCCTTTTTATCGCAATTAGTAAATTAACGCATTTGCATTTTTCCTCCAAGTATTTTTTATGCGATTTTTTATTCAGCTTGTAGATAACAACGTATGTTAGTAATCACGCCCTATTTCACTCAAATAACCTCTTCTACCTCCCCCAGCATCTCCTCCTTCAGCTCTTCAATCCCCGCATCCCGCAGCAGCCGGTCCACCTTGGGGACGCTCAGGAATGGAATTTCGAACCATGTAAATATACCGTCTCCCGGGGCAGGTTACAAAGATAAATTAACCTTTTTCACGTTGATGCGTCTTCAAATCCCTCACATAAAAAGCCCGGCTCTCAGCCGGGCAATCTTTCCATCCTTCCATCTTTCCATTTTCCATTCCTTCACCACACCCCCGGCGCCAGCCTGCGGCGGACGCGGGCGGCGTATTCGGCGTAGCCGTCCAGTTCGCGGTGCAGGAAGCGGTCTTCTTTGGCCGTGCGGGCCATAACCGCCGCCGCCCCCAGCCCGGCGGGGATCAGCGCCCAAGCGTAGCCCAGCAGCAGCGCCGCCCCCAGAGTGTAGGCGATAACCCCCACGTACCCCGGGTGGCGCACGAAGCGGTAGGGGCCGCCGTCCACCACGGTGTGCCCCCGCTCGGTTTGAATGCGCACCATGCGGGTGAAGAAGCGGTTGGTGTGCATGGCCCAGGCGAACAGCGCGTAGCCGGCCACCGTGAGCCCCGCACCCACGACCGGCGCCACCGGATCCGGGATGGCGCCCGTCTCGAAGCGCCGGGCCAGCCCCGCCGCCAGGTACGTCCCCAGGAACCCCGCCGTCATCAGCAGGTCAATGGCCCGGTCCCAGGCGGGCGACCCCCGGGTGAAACGGGTGCGCGAGGCGATCAGGCCGGGATTGTGCGCCGACAGCATGACCAGGTTGAACAGGATGGCGGCGGTCTGCAGTCCCAGCAACACCCACGCGGCGGGCCAATCCAGCGTTCCCGCCGCCAGAAACAATAGCGCCGCATTGACCGCGACACCCGACGTCATCCGCACCAATCCGGTGCGGACGACACTCCCCCGGGCCTCGGCCTGCGGCCGTTCCACCGGTGAAATGACATCCATGCAGCCCCCCGCTGCAGTTACACCTTGTATCCGTGCAAGTAATCCATTCTACCAAGAGATACGAGGTCCTGGGCTGAAACGATGAATTCCATAACATCCGCGGGCTACGCCGAGGCCCGGGAAAGTAAAATGCGCAAGCCCTATATGACGCGTAACTGATTGTTTATGTTGCCCTTCCCAACACTTTTCCGGCGCCTTCCGTATTTATAATTGAAACTGCCTATGGAAGGCACAGGACATTCAAGGTCCGGTAAAAATCCGGCGCGGATGGTTGAACACCATCTGGCTGAAACGCACCGGGATTTATGCCGGATCTTGAAACCTGTGTCCCTCCAGGGCAGAAGGACTTACCCCGGCCCCCACGGGCCGGGCTTCATTTGTCTCTTCAGGCTCCAGATTGGCATTCAAACACTTGATTTTTAATGACGTAGAACATATTAGAAGCCTTGAGGAACCGGCGCAAAACCGGCGAGGGAACGCACCGCCAGGTATCCACAGATAGAAGTTAAAAGTTTACCTGTGGATACCCTGCCGGCAGCGTTCGCCGGAAAAACACCGGTTTCTCAAGGCCCGAAAATTACGCCGGAGCCCCTTCGTTATCCGGCGCCAACGGTAATATTAGCGCACCGTAACACAAATAAGAAGCTCAGGAAGATACAGGCAACTCATCCTTGACGAGACCAGTCCTGCATTCCCCATAATAACGGGGAATGGCAGACTGGGAATAGTCAAGGGTGAGACCTGGCACTTCCTGAGCTTTTTTATGCCGGTCATTCCATGATGGTGACCCTCAGGCGGCCATCGCGCAGCACGCGCCGGGAACCGGATTCGCGCGGCTCCCGGTGGCGGTCAATCCAGTACCCCCAGGGGATGGTCAGCCAGAGGGCCAGCCCCAGCCAGGCCACGGATTCCCAGTCCGGCGGCGGCGGACCGGCCAGACTCCCCACCCAGCTCACCACCAGCAGAGCAATCAAGCCCCAGAACGCCCAGACTCCGGTGCGGTCCTTCGCCCGGGTGGCGCGCAGGTACAACGCCACTCCGGCGGCGAACAAGATCCCTTCCACGATGAGGCTGGCGGCGACGTTATTCCACAACCCCAGCCCCACCAGGCGGTCGCTGCCCGGCGCCAGCGGCAGGTCGGGGCGGTGAGTCAGGAAATCCAGCGCCCAATGGCTGACCACCAGGGCGCCCAGCACCCAGGCCCCGCGCCATTGCCTCTTCACGGTGTAGTATACCCCTCCCACCAGCAGGCCCCAGACCAGCACCATCAGCAGGCTGTGGGTGATGGGGTAGTGGTAGAAATCCAGCGGAGTGAACGCGGTGTTGCCGGGGTCGGGGCGGACGCGCTCCAGCCCCAGCAGCAACAGAATCGGCCAGATCAGATCTATCCATTGCGCGGCCAGCAGCAGCGTGCCCAGGGACACGGCCGGAACAGCCTTCTTGCCGGCCAGCCCCAGGGCGTAATGGCCGATGAACATGAAGGTACCCTATGTTGAAGAATAATGCTCTGGTATCCACGACCATAAGATATACGAGCTCAAGGGGGTAATTCGTCAGGGCACATAGGGACCGGCAGGATTGCTCCCCACGCCGACGGCGAGGGGCCGGGTGGGGCGCACCACCACATTCCCCTGTTCCAGATCCAGCACGACAGCCGGTTTCGTCAGGACGATCGTCTCCGCTTCGGTGCTGTCCACGATTTCTACGGTGATATCCTCGCGCCCGGCCTGCAACCGGATCCGGTGTGTGGCGTTGTGGAACAACTCCCAACCGTGAATCCGGTACACGGAATATTCGATCATGCGGCAGGGTGGGTTGGCCAGAACCAGCGTGCCTTGAGAAGGCACCTGGGAGGCCAAAGATACAGCTTGCTGCAGCAAGGCCGTTGACTGTCTGCCCAGCGATAGCATCAATCCGGATTTGTGCTGAACAGCCCAAATGTTCGATATGGTCACCAGACATGCCAGCCCCACCGCCAGCCGGCGACTCACGCCCGAGGCGGCATGCTCCAGCCATCCGCCGAAGCCTATGCCGACCAGCATGGCAAAGAAGGCCATGGCGTTATACACGTACAGTTCGCTGATGTGGTTCATCGCGGCCATGGGGAAGAAGCCAACGGTGCCGAAGGCTATCAGAACCAGGATCAGCGGCCGGCGGGGTGACTTCACCAAGCCGGCGAATGTCACACTGGCAAATATCACCGTGAACGCAAGGATGGGAATAAGCACCAGGTTGGCGCCTTCCTTCAGGGCGACGAACGTAGTGACGCTGGATACCGGCAATAAAACCTCGAAAAACATCATGGCCAGGTTCTTCAGCATGACTAAACCGAAATTGAAATTATAATTGCCATGTCCGAGGGCGGGTTGCATGGTAACCACATGGGATCGCGCGACCAGGTACAGACCCATGATGATCACAAAAGGCCCCGCTTCGACGCTCAACCTGCGCCAGGACCGTATCTTCCCCGGCACCCCACCGTGCAGGAAAATGACGGCCAAGGCTATGGGAAAATAGGCGACGCTGCTTTCCTTGGACGACAGCGACAGGAACAGGGCGAGGAGACTTAAACCGTAGAGCAGCCATTGCCGGCGGGTTCGGCCGGGCCGGTCTTGTTCAGGCAGGGACAGGTAAAGCCACCACAGGCAAAGAATCCCGAAGAATGATCCGAACACCTGGGATAACGTGTCGTTGTTCAGGATGGCAAAGGCGTTGGCTTGAGATATCAACATGAATAGTGATCCCACCATCGCCTGCCGAGAGTTGAAATTCAGGCGCAGCATGGCCAGGTAAACGATCCAGGCGAGCAACACGTGCGGAATAAGTCCGGCGATTCGCACCGGCCAGGTGGCGTACCCGAAGAGATTCTGCAGTACCACCATGGCGGCACATTGCAGGGGATGGTAGAAGCTGTTGTAGGGGTTGGAGTGGGTATAAAAGTGAAGAGGTCCGACAGGGTAATGGTCGTAGAGAAATTTGTAATCATCATCGTAGTAATCAATATTCATTCCGGAGTAGTAGATGACTATGCCGGCCGTGGCCAATATTGCCAGCCAGATCGCGTGTTTTCGTGCCGCACGATATAGCATGATTCCTCCACAGGAAGGGATACGATGAGTTGGTTTTATATTGGAATGAGTCAGGAAGCTCAACCCAACCATATCAGAGTAGAAGATGTGCCGTGGTGCCGTCGGGAATCGTTCCTACTGGAATTCCGGCGCTCCGGTTTCCTCTCACAGCTGCTCGCCGGGTATCTCGTCCTGATGCCGGCGCACTTCCATGACCACTGGTTGACTGGCAAACCACCGGAAGAACATGTACCGCAGGATCACCAGCAGCTCGATGACCACACAAGGGCGAAGCTGCGCTTTCATTTCCGCCTCTTCGGTAACCGGCGTTGCAAACCTTCCAACCAACCCCAGCCCAACAACGCTCCGACAACGTAGTAGGGGAAATCGGTCCAGGTGGACCAGGTGCCCAGGATGGTGGCGCCCAGGAAATGGCTCCGCAGGCTTTCCAGGAAGGGCGGGCGCCAGAGCTGCAGCGCTTCCAGGGCGCAGGTGGCGGCCAGAGCCACCAGGGCGATGGTCCGCGGTTTGGCGCGGGGGAGGAAGAGAAAGGCGACCAGGCACCAGAAGATGACGTAGAAGACTCCCCCCAGGGAATTGTTCACCCACACCTGGGCTGGGCCGCGGTAGAACTTGGAGTAGAAACCCAGGGGCGTCAGTAAAATAAGGGAAATGCACGCAGACAGTAATCGCGCTTTCCGGTTGCCATCCATCACGCGCTAACCAAGCAGAACCATGGGGTGTAAACCGGGTCTTGACAATTAATAAGGAAAGGGCACATCCGAGGCCTTCCGGTGAGGTAAGGGTGTGACAGTTCTGCTTCTGGAAACGTCCGGTACAGATAGGCGCGACTGATGTTTGGAGATTATGTATGGTCCGAGTACGAGTGCTTCCAAGCCGCTCCTATCGAAGAGATTGAGTGCTTGATCCGGTGAATCTATGATCGGCTCGCCGGCCAGATTCATGGAAGTATTCAATAGCACTCCAAAGCCGGTGCGGCGCCTCATTTCCACCAGCAGCCGATACAATTCAGGGTTCTGATTCGGGGTAACGGTTTGCAGGCGACAAGAACCGTCCACGTGTCGAATGGCAGGAAAAATCTCCCGGAATTCCTGGCGGAGATAATATACCTTAAGCATGAAGGGAGACTCGCTGACATTTTCAAAGTATTTCGAGGCTTCTTCCAGGAGCACGCAAGCGGCGAAAGGCCTGAATGGCTCGCGATGTTTGACTTTAAGGTTAAGGAAGTCTTTCATCCAGGTGAAAGTCGGGCATGCCAGGATGCTGCGGTTGCCCAAGGCGCGGGGACCGAATTCCGTACGCCCCTGAAACCATCCCACGATGTGCCCTTTGACCAGCAGATTTACCGTTTAGACGTACACGTCACGCGCCGGGTTAATATTCAAATTACGCCGGCCCAGGACTCGGACGAAATCGCTGCTATCGTAGGATTTGCCTAAAAATGCGTCATTCATTACATGACGGGGCGATTGAGGGTTAAACGCGGCTTGGACCGCGAGTGCCGCGCCCAACGAGACGCCGTTATCCCCCGCCGCCGGCTGAATGTAAAAATCCGGAATGTACTCGCGGCTGATCTTTCCGTTCAGGACCGAATTCAGGAAAAGACCACCCGCAGCACAAAGCGGTCGCTCAGAATGTTGGGGAAATCGTGCTTTCAACAGAGATAGCACGGCTTCCTGCAGCCGAACCTGCAAGGAACAGGCGAGATCTTCATGCCGCGGGGTCAATGGCTCTCCAGGACGTCGGGATTCAAGACCGGTAGCGCAGATCCACTGTTGTGAAAACAACCCTTCACGAGCGGCATGATAGTCAAGCAACCGGGTATTCAGGTGAACGGTCCCCCGGGCAGGGTTAATCTTCAGTACTTGGGCGAACAGGTCCCGGAAAGTATCCCGACCGAAGCCGGCCAGGGCCATCACTTTGCCTTCATCGTAAGCCATCCTGAATCCCAGAAATCCGGTTACCGAGGCATAAAGATGCCCCAGAGAATGGGGAAAGCGGAGATGCCCCACTTCCTGGAGGCGGTTGCCGGACCCAGTAAAAAAGGATATAGTAGCGCTTTCGCCAATGCCATCCGCTACTATGACATTGGCACTGTCGTAGGGCGAACAGAAGAAGGCGCTGGCCGCGTGAGCCAAATGGTGCGGCACATAATGAATAGGGCAGGGAAGATCGTCGCAGCCATAGCGATGTTCCAATGCCTGTCGCAAAGTAAGGATTTGTCGGCAGGCATGGAGATAACCTTGCCCGCGTACCACTTTACAGGTGAAGGCAGCAGGCATGGCGAATATGCTCCTCAAGCTCTGCCCCATTCGGACATGCCATCCCCGGAACGGGTTCCAGCCTACTGCCAGAGCATCCATTTCCCGTATAGTCAGACCGCCCTCAGTCAAACATTCTTCCAGAGCCAGCCAGGGCAACCCTTCATAGTGCTTGATCCGATTCAGTCTCTCCTCCTCAACCGCATGGACGATTCGCCCCTGGCGCACCAATGCAGCGGAGGAGTCAACGAAAACACTTAGGCCCAGAAGATTCATGGTCGCCTCGGCAGATAAACCATGCATTCCTGGATGCGATCACGTAAAAATTTTCCCGCTAGAACCTTGGCGCGGTTTTTTCCGCGCAATGGCCGGTAATAGAGCCGCGCGTGCGCATGGACCAGCAACCCGACTAAACAAACGTGTTGGGTGGAGAACACCACATGTTCCCGCTTGGTTTTCCTGGTGGTTATCAGCCCATAGCGCTCTGTCGCCTCATCGGTGTTTTGGACGCGGTAGATGGGACTGTCATAGCACATACCATAAGATTGGTACAAGCCTTTCAGTGTTTGCATATAGGGATCAGCCTGGTCGGGGAAGTAAGGAGCTGATTCCATGTGCGCACCATCGTAGGTGGTGTTGATGCCATGCTCCAGGTTATAGGCGATGGCCCTAGTGTGCATGGCCATTTTGCAGGCGCCGCAAATCCAGGGCACATAGAAAGTCCGATAGCTCCAGATATGGCGCGCCATCCCCTTGAAATAAAATACATTGAATGTTTCACTGATTTCTTCTTCGTGTGCGATGATCCGGTCGGAACCGAATTTTTCCTGCATTTCCCGGACTACTTTGTGGTGTTTCCCGATACTCCCCATGACCCAGTTGTGAAAAGTCAGGAGATGCACCCGGTCAGCCCGGTCCAATGCATGTAGTGCAGCCAGGGTGGAATCTGGTCCGCCGGA